>NZ_DDNS01000022.1:0-31899 GCF_002341255.1 Psychrobacter sp. UBA2514 | reverse complement strand
GCGGTGAGGATTTTGCCTTCACCAGCGATGATTTCGGTCGCGCCGCCAATCGGAATATCGATGGCAGGCTGGATATCAGGATTGCCCGCTTTACCAATCGCGCTGATACGGCCATTTTTGATACCGATATCGGCTTTGTAGATACCCGTATAATCTACAACCAGCGCATTGGTAATCACGGTATCTGCAACCTCAGCCCCCAGCAGTTGCCCTTGACCCATACCATCACGGATGACTTTGCCGCCGCCAAATTTGACTTCTTCACCCTTAATCTCGGTAGTATGGCTAGTACCTTCATCACTTTGTGACGTATTCGCTTGGTCAACAGCAGTATCTTTATGGCTGGTCAAATCCGCCTCAACTTGTAGCCAAAGCTCAGTGTCGGCAAGACGCACTTTATCCCCTGTGGTAGGACCAAAATGCTCTGCATAAATCTGCCGACTCACCCGCTTTTGCGAAGTTTCCAGTTGCTTTTCATCGGTTTTATCTGGTTGAACCGCGCCCATGACACGACCTGCAAAGCCATATACTTCCTGCTTGCCCGCATAAGCCACCAATTCTACCTCTCGCGACTGCCCCGGCTCAAAACGAACTGCCGTGCCGGAGATGATATTTAGGCGATACCCACGGGTCTGCTCTCTATCAAAGCTCAGCGCATCATTGACTTCATAAAAGTGATAGTGCGAGCCGATTTGGATCGGTCTATCGCCAGTATTACTCACACTGATGGTCTGTACTTGTCGTCCTTGGTTTAGGATAATGTCACCATCTTGGATGTTATATTCGCCTGCTTGCATGGGAGCCGCCTTATTTTTGAGTGATCATTTAGTGATAGACAGAACTATACGATGGGATTGTGTACCGTGACCAATTTGGTACCATCAGGGAAGGTCGCCTCAATTTGCACCTCGTCAACCATCTCAGCCACCCCTTCCATGACATCATCGGCAGACAGGTAAGTAGCCCCTTCACTCATTAATTCAGCCACTCTTTTGCCATCTCTAGCCCCTTCCATCAGCAGCATACTGATATAAGCGATGGCTTCGGGGTAATTGAGCTTAACACCGCGGTTTTTGCGGCGCTCAGCCACCATGCCAGCGGTAAATAGCATGAGCTTGTCTTTTTCTGTTGGCGTCAGATGCATGGCAAATCCTTATTTTATTTATTATAAAAGTTATAGCAGATTATCAGGTCGTGTGGCTTAGCTATGAAAAACCGTAGACTTAGGTGTCCCAAATACGCGGACGGCAAGGCTCAAGCTGCCACCAATGATGTCGCAAGCCTTCTCTGATTTGATAAAAAGCTTCAAAACAGCCGCGCACATCTGAACCGATATACCGAATATTAATGGCTTGACCGTTATGAGTACAATAAACCGGTAATCTAGCCTCAGCAATCATATGGCGTAATGCAACGATGGTATTGTCTAAATAGCGAGCTAGGGCCTGCTTCATCGTTGCTAAGGCTGTCTCGTCTGATTGTGCGGCAGAGGCAGGCAGTGCAGCGTTGTCATGTACATCGCTCAAACTTGGCACTGCCCAAAATGACCCATAAATATGCTGATCTGCTAGTCCTAGACTCGATGTAAACCAGCGACTTTGGGCAGCCTGTTTGACACGTTCAGCAACGATAACCTTACCTTCTCGGTAGATATTTAATCCAGTATGATAACGCCCTTGCAAGAACTGCTCATCATATGCTTGCCGCCCAAATACGCTAATCTCCCAAGTCAGCAAGCTAGATGAGTCAGCTAAATCAAAACGGCTCACTGCATGCATATTGGCTTCGTTATAAATAATACTCTCTTGTGGTAGCCATTCTAAGCGAACATGTGCGGCGAGTTTGGCTTGCAGATGTTGGCTTGCATAGGCAGCTATCTTGTCTTGGCTCATACTTTGGTGCGTGTCGTTGTCGTCCGACCGAGCTTTATGTTTTTGGCTGACACCGTCATTACCATACCACTTGCCAGCCCCTGGTGTAGTGATAACAGCATGGCTGCCATTGTCTAAATGCAACTCTATCGTCAGCGTATCACCGCCTGCGATACCTGCTGGCGGATATAACATCAATATATGACAAATGCCTTGCTGCCCACGTGGCTCAGGATATAGGGCACGCTGTACCATAAGCGCGCCCGTGTGCTCACGATGAGATAGCCGCGTCTTAGCGGTAGCAGCCGCAATTTTGGCAATATCTGTGCGCTTAACAGTGTCAAAACTCAATGTTAAAGAAGAAGCCCAACTCATTTTATATACTCATTTGCTCATTTTACTCATTAAATACAATCTAGTAATCTGGTTCCTGACCAAAAAGTCAGTTAATTTCACTGTCTATACAAGCATTATGCCAACTCATATGCAAACACTCTTACATACACTCCACCATCACACCCAACATAATGATTTTACTTTGGTTTTGACTGTATATTTTTTCTTACTAACATGACAAAGCTGGTTTAGCTATTTTTTAATCAGCCTTTTACCGCTGATAACTATTAGATAAATAACGGTTTGCACCAAATTGTGGCGTTTTTCGTTAATATGCACCATTTTTTAGCATTCAAACTTGGACTATTAACACACTATGTCAGGCCGCACTTTCTACTTATAAGAATAACTATGAGTAAATGCGCTTAAGGATTCTTTTGACAACCCACATTTGCACAATTGAATAGTAAGATAGGTAGATTGCAAGGCAGTTAATCAGGTATTCTATGTTAAAAGTATGGTGAGACACTGCTCTATGATATCCATATCGGGGTAAGTTTCTGTGGGATACGCCTGATTTGCAGATAGAATCTGCCTTTTTTGGATATTCTTTCAACTTATATATAAAAATATAGCGGACTCACTTTTTCACCTATTTTATGTACAAACGGGTTTTATAGGCTTGAATAGTGGGCGTAGTCCCCCTATAAACTACCCATTAGCACAAAACATACCAGACAATAAAACCATTTTAACTGTTTTTTATTTTATCCCTTTATCGATAGGACTTTTCTATGACAGATTATGAACGCATCACTGCTAACCCACATTTTGATATGCTAATGAGCGCTCACAAAGAAGTACAAACCACCCAAGCGGCGCTAGTACCAATGGTGGTTGAGCAGTCTTCACGCGGTGAACGCTCGTTTGATATTTTTTCACGCCTATTGCGTGAGCGTGTGATCTTTTTGACAGGCCAAGTCGAAGACCATATGGCCAATCTAATCGTCGCACAGCTGCTATTTCTAGAAGCTGAAAACCCTGACAAAGACATTCATTTGTATATCAATTCACCAGGTGGCTCAGTAAGTGCAGGCTTGGCAATCTTTGATACCATGAACTTTATCAAACCTGAAGTATCCACCATCTGTATGGGCGGTGCTTATAGCATGGGCTCATTCTTGTTGGCCGCGGGTCAAAAAGGTAAGCGCTACTCACTCGCCAATGCTCGCGTGATGATTCACCAGCCATCAGGCGGCGCGCAAGGCCAAGCGACTGATATCGAGATTAATGCTCGTGAAATCCTCAAAATCCGTGATCGCCTAAACCGCATTTTGGCTGAGCGCACCGGCCAGCCACTCGAAAAAATCGAAAAAGACGTCGAGCGCGATTTTTGGTTAGATGCTGAGGAAGCCAAAGAGTACGGTTTGGTTGATGAAGTATTAGAGCGCCGTCCTGAATCTTTGTAATCTCAAATAAGCGCTACGCCTCTCAAACGAGTGCGCCATCATAAGAATAGTTATAGTCTGTTTGTATGGTAAATCAATATGCCGCTCATACCTGATAGATCGTAAGCAGGTATGAGCGTTCAACCAATACAACCATCGATATGTCGCAAATAGACTAACCAGTTTTAAACTTTAGGAGCGCCTTTTATGGCAGAAGATAACACCCCGCATTGTTCGTTTTGTGGTAAAGCCAAAAGTGATGTACAGCAGCTGATTGCTGCTGATGACGCCAATATCTGCAATGAATGTATCGAGCTATGTACTGATCTAATCGCAGACAGTGCAGAACACAGCGATGACGACAGCGACGTAGATACCTCATGGGTCAACAAAAAGCTACCTACCCCAAAAGAGCTGCGTGCCAAGCTTGATGAGTATGTCATCGGTCAGGACGCTGCCAAAAAAGCGTTATCGGTCGCGGTATATAACCATTACAAACGTCTAAAAGTCAGCCAGACACTTGCCAATAACAGCAAAAAAGCCAAAATCGGTGCTGATGACGCGATGGTAGAATTGGCAAAAAGTAACATTTTGCTGATTGGCCCAACGGGTTCTGGTAAGACCTTGCTGGCGCAAACCTTGGCTCGTCTGCTTGATGTGCCATTTGCAATGGCCGATGCCACCACCTTGACCGAAGCAGGGTATGTCGGTGAAGACGTTGAGAACATCGTGCAAAAGCTACTACAAGCGTCTGACTACGATGTGGCCAAAGCGGAACAAGGCATCATCTATATTGATGAAATCGACAAAATTAGCAAAAAAGGTGATAACCCATCGATTACCCGTGATGTATCGGGCGAAGGCGTGCAGCAAGCGCTGCTAAAGCTGATCGAAGGCACCGTTGCTGCGATTCCGCCGCACGGTGGTCGTAAGCATCCACAGCAAGAGCTGATCCAAGTCGATACCAGTAACATCCTAATCATCGTCGGCGGCGCGTTTGCAGGACTTGATAAAGTCATTCAGCAACGTACCGAAAAAGGTGGTATCGGCTTTAACGCAGATGTTAGCTCAAAAGACGACAGCCGTCGTAGCTCAGACTTGCTACAAGAAGTTGAGCCAGAAGATTTGATCAAGTTTGGTTTGATTCCTGAGCTCATCGGTCGTCTGCCTGTGCTTGCAGCGCTCAAAGAGCTTGATGAAGAAGCCTTAGTCCAAATCCTTACCGAACCTAAGAACGCACTGGTCAAACAGTACAAGTACTTGTTCGATATGGAAGGTGCTGAGATCAGCTTTACAGATGAAGCACTTGATGCCATCGCCAAAAAAGCAATGGAGCGTAAAACTGGCGCGCGCGGTCTACGTTCTATCGTAGAAAACGCCCTGCTTGAGACCATGTATGAGCTACCTTCTATGGAAAATGCCAAGACCGTGATGGTTGATGCAGAAGTCATCAATGAAGGTAAAATACCTAAAATTGCTTAATGCATAATGCGACTTAGATGGCTCATTATTAGTAATGAGGTATTCAAAAAAAGCGTCTGGCCTTATAAGCCACGGCGCTTTTTTATGTCTATCGATCGCCTAAATTATTTATCAAAAATTTGATTAACCTTTATATTCCAAGAACACTTAACAGTATAGTGCTTTAGAGATAATTGACGCTCCTCATTACAAAATGATAGCAGTATTTATCAATCGCAAGTAGACCTCATGATTAATCATGCTAATGTAGATAGTCTATTGCGACTTTTATTCTACTGCTGTTTTCCAACGTCTATGGCACCTATGAATACTCACTCTTAATAATACAAAGGACTGTTTATTATGCTTAACAATATAACCACGATGGCGTCCTCATTACGCCAGCACCTGCCCTTTTATACACCCAGCGAACAAGATAATGATATTGCACCTTATTACCAAAATCATGTCGCCGCCATTACTGGCGCAGGTTCTGGGATGGGACGCGAGCTTGCGCTTCACTTAGCAAAAATGGGCTGTCATGTGGCGCTATCAGACATCAATGTAGAACAACTGACACGAACCAAAGAGATGCTGGTTGGTTATGATGTTAAGGTCACCATGACTGTACTTGATGTATCAGACAATGACGCTATGCAAGCGTGGGCGGATAGCGTGATGCGCGACCATGGCAAAGTCAATTTCATCTTTAACAATGCAGGCGTGGCCTTCTCTTCGACGATAGAGGGCGCTAGTATTGAGGAGCTTGAATGGGTGATGGATATCAATTTTTGGGGCGTGGTTTATGGCACCAAAGCGTTTTTGCCACTCATCAAAAACAGTGTCAAACAAAGCGAGGTGACGAGTGATAATCAAAACGATCAACCCCGCCAGTTTAAAGAACATGGTCATGTGATCAATATCTCCAGCTTGTTTGGTTTGACCGCTCAGCCTTCATATTCTGCTTATAATGCCAGTAAGTTTGCGGTACGCGGCTTTACAGAAAGCCTGCGTCAAGAGCTTAACATTCAGAATTGCGGTGTATCAGCGACCTGTATCCATCCAGGCGGTATCAAAACCAATATTGCCAATAGCGCACGTGGCAATGATAGTACCAGTACGGTCGGTATGCCTACTGGTGATAAAGCCATTAAAAGCTTTAATAAACTGTTGAAATTTGATGCCAGCGAAGCAGCTTGGATTATTTTACATGCCGCTGCGACCAATCAGCAGCGCTGCTTAATTGGGAATGATGCCAAAATGGTTGATGCCATTCAGCGGGTATTCCCATCACATTATAGTGAAGTTATAAACGACATCACTCAGTTATCGCGTAAACTAAAACCAAGACGCAATAACAAGCGTAGTGATAAAACAAGTACCGCACCATAACTAACTGACGCTCCTTAAATAAAAAAGCCCTACTGTTTTTGAACAGCAGGGCTTTTTTGTTGTATGGTCACGAATACAAATTTTTAACCGTTTTTAGGGCAGCTTCATATCACCAGCGACTAGCCAGCCCATACGGCGCATGATGTAAGCGACCAAACCTGCAATCACTGCAGGCAATACAAACATCAGAAGGACAATCGCTGTCCATAATTGGGTCGTACTCATGATTTCTTGTGATGCTTCAATAACGCCGAACACACCAACCAGACCAGCGGTACCCATGCCCGCCCCTGTCGCCGTACAAGCCAAGCCAAATCCGACAGTCGCGATAGGGCCAACGATCGCGCTCGCAATAACGGCAGGCAGCAAAACGATAGGTTTTTTTAGCACATTAGGGATTTGCAGCATGCTGGTTCCCAATCCTTGAGATATCACGCCACTAAATCCATTATCCTTAAAACTGGCCACGGCAAAACCAATCATATGCGCGGCACAGCCAACAACTGCGGCACCGCCCGCCAAACCCCCAAGGCCAATCGCAATACAAATGGCAGCGCTCGATGTCGGTAGCGTCAATAAGATACCAACGACGACTGCAATCACGATACCCATCAGCAATGGCTGTAGCTCAGTTGCCGCGTGAATCCCTTGCCCAATCGCATTAACTGCCGCAACAACAGGCGGATTGAGCAGCGCACAGACCAATAGCGCGATACCACACACTGCTAAGGGCACTAATAAAATATCGAGCTTGGTCTTGCCTGCGATCCACGTACCAGCGCGATAAGCGAATACAGACGTCAGATAAGCGCCGATTGGGTTGCCTGGCAGTGCTACAAAGGTCGCAGGGCCACCCTCTTGTGGTATGAATAGCGTTCCTGCCATTAGTGCTTCAGAATGCGCACCCAACATACCTGCTACAAGGCAGCTAAGCATCACGAGTGTTGGCGCTTTTAAATAATAAGCGATACCTACCCCAATGCCCGCCCCCATCAATATTGACGCAAGCTTACCCACGGCGATTAATGCGGGCAAATTCAACCAGCCACCGATTTGCGAGATAATCAAGCCAGCAATTAGTGTGACAAATAGCCCTAACGCCATGCCCGTAAAGGCATTGATAAAGTACTTTTGAAAGAATGCTTTGATAACGCCTGCTTGCGGTACTGCTGAGGGAGATGCTGTCATAACCATACTCTTTATGAATATTTTGATTAAGGAGAAAAGATAATAGAGTGCTTAATAAATTAAAGAGATAAAAAAAGCGTCATGACGACGCTTTTTTATGATCACAAATACTTCTTATATATACCGATTATTATATATAGCGCTTGGACTAACGACGCTGTTCAACGATAATAGAGTCAATACCGTTATTTTGTAGGCGCTGCTGTGCTGTTGTCACTGCCTGACGGTTACTTAACGGACGCGAGATTACCTGATAGATAGGTAAGCCATTACCTGTCGTATTTTTGACTACTCTGGCATCCACGCCTGCCATCAATACTTGGGCGCGGCGACGATCTGCTTCATCTGCATCACTAAAGCTATTGATCTGCAAAATATAGGTCGCAGCAGGTTTGGCCGCTTGAATACTTGCCGTACCTGCTCCTGCATTGTGGTTACGGGTCGCAGAGTTGCTGGTGTTAGCAGGTGGCGTGCCATCATAAGTTGCGTCCTCTTCAACAACAACAATATCGTCGCCCGCAGCAGTATTACTACCGCCACTGGTCTCGCCTGCAGGACTTTCCACATTACCAAAGCTACCAGCATTATCTATACCATTAGCTGCCGTACTATCCGGCTGGGTCACGACGACATCCGGCTCAAACGCGCCAATATCTCCTATCTGATCGTTATCAATCTCAGCGATATCTTCATCAGGAATGGTTGCCATCTCTTGATTGGGCAAAATATCGTAGAATTCATAATCGCCATTATCGGTATCAGTATCTACGCGCGGCTGCACCTGCCTGTCAGGATCGTTCTCGGCGCTACCATCAGCGGGACTAAAGTTGAATAATGGTGAAAGGTAGATAAATACCCCGATCATAAGGGTCAATACCGCCCCAACAAACATCCACAATAAGCCCGATACGCTACTTGATTTGCGCTTTTCTGTTGCGCCTTTCGGTTTTTTGGCTAGCATGGATCTCGTTCTCCCTACTGAATTTAACGGTCATCATCGAATTAATGCTATTGGCTGTCTATACTCATGTCACATGTTAGAAAATGACTACATAGCAGAAGGTGCTGACAAACCAAGCAGACCAAGGCCGTTCGCCAAGACCTGTCTAACTGCTTTGGACAAGCGCAAACGTGCTTGCATCAATGCCATCTCATCTGAGCTTGGTGTTTCACCTGTCGTGAGACTGACAGGCAAAATGCGATTGGTGTCATACCAACCATGGAACAATGCAGCAAGCTCTTTTAAGTAGTTAGTCAAGACATGCGGCTCGTAGCCAGTCGCTGCACGTAATAGTGTCGCTGGATAACCAGCTAACAGTTTAATCAACTCGTCTTCATTGGGCGCATTAAGCAAATCTTGATGTGCCAAACCAACAGCATCATCTACTGCCAAATCGTAGGTTGCCAGTTTTTCTAATACACGGCAAACGCGCGCATGCGCATACTGAATATAATACACTTGATTGTCTTTGCTTTGTGATTTGGCAAGCTCTAAATCAAAGTCAATGTGTACTTCAGGCTTACGCGCGACATAGTAAAAACGCGCCGCATCATTGCCGACTTCTGCACGTAAATCACGCAAAGTAACGAACTGACCTGAGCGTGAAGACATTTGTACTTTTTCACTGCCGCGCCACAATGCCACAAACTGTACGAGCACGACATCAAGACGTTCAGCATCAATCCCCAACGCGAGCAGCGCCGCTTTTACGCGTGGCACATAACCATGGTGGTCGGCGCCCCAAACGTTAATCACTTTGTCAAAACCGCGATCAAACTTGTTTTTATGATAAGCAATATCCGAGGCAAAATACGTCGACTGACCATTAGCACGGCGAACCACGCGGTCTTTTTCATCACCAAAATCGGTCGATTTGAACCAGATGTTGCCGTCTTTTTCGTACAAGTAACCTTTGTCATCGAGTATTTGTAGGACAGGCTCAATCTCGCTATCAATCGATCTTTCACTGAACCAGCACTCGTAGCTCACACCAAAGTCATTCAAATCGTCTTTGATATCGGCCAAAATACTGCTCAAGGCGGCATTTAAAAACAGCGCATAGCTGTCACCAAGCAAGGCTTTGCTACCCGCAATCAAGCCATCAATATGCGCTTCTTTGTCACCTGAAATGAGCGTTTTTTCGCCATCCGCATTGATCTCAAACTTTGCGTCTTCTGGTACGTCTTTGGCAACATCGGCAAAACGATGAACGTAGCTGTCACCATGCTGCGTTTTTAATGTCTGTGCGATATCACTGACATAATCGCCTTGGTAGCCGTTGATTGGGAACGTGATTTGCTCACCATTTAGCGCCAAATAACGCAAATAGGTACTGGTCGCCAAAATATCCATCTGACGACCCGCATCATTGACATAATACTCGCGAGTGACGTCGTAACCGATGGCTTCTAGTAAGTTTGATACGCTCATACCAAACGCTGCACCGCGTCCGTGACCGACATGCAGGCTTGAGGTCGGATTGGCAGAGACAAACTCGACTTGTACCTTTTGACCATCAAACTGATTACTCAGACCAAAACGATCTTGCTGAGTAAAAATATCGTCCAATACCGCAAACTTAGCCTCTGAGTTTAAAAATACGTTGATAAACCCAGGACCGGCGATTTCTACTTGGCGAATGTCTTGATTCTCAGGGAGTGCATTGACGATTTTTTCGGCAAGTTGGCGTGGATTGGCCTTGGCCGCTTTGGCCGCCGTCAGTGCGATATTGCTGGCAAAATCACCGTGGCTTAAATCTTTCGTACGCGTGATTTGGCTGTTGTTCTGCCAGTCGCTTGGTAGCGTACCATCTGCTTGTAGGGTTTGAATGGCATCATTGAATAGGGATGCAAGCGTATCAATTTGGGCTTGTGACATAGGGATTTGAACTCAATTAAATAAACAACAAAAACGGTGCGAATGCGAGCAGTCGATAACTGCTTATTATAGTGCCGACCGACATTGCAGGGATAAAATAATGCAAAAAGATAAGTAATCTGTAAATATAACAATCTTTGCGCTTTATTGCACCATTTGCGCCAAAATTAGCCCTAAAATCTTACCGTTATGACAACTAATATTGATAATTGGGATTAATATAAATTTTGTTCGCTCGTTTGCTGATGCTTAGTAAAATAAATCTGGTATAAATAATATAAAATCAATGAGCGAATGACTTTGTCAATTGTAGCGTTCCTGTTGCCCGATACTGGGCAGTCGTTTATACCCAACCGCTTACACGTTATAATGATGGTTTATATTGCGCTTCTATGACGCTTTTACGCCATAGAAGACGCGTTATTACCCTATAGGATTACGCTATGTTTGCTATTGCTGCCAGTACGGTCACCAGTTGGGGCTTGTACGTCTTACTGCCGATATTCATCGCTTTCTTATTCTTTATCATGTGGGATATCTCTAAAACTTCTGATGCTGGGCGCGCAGGTACCTTTTGGATCTTTTTGGCCCTTGGCGCAGGCTCTGTTGGTTTCATCCTTAAAATAGTCATGGAAGTCGCTTTCAAAAAATGGCTGATATAATCAGTCATTTTTCGTCATTAAATCCCAAATATTTCTTATCGAGCCTTATCGATAATTGCTTGTGTTTGCTTAGCAGATAGATCATATAATGCAGCGTCACTTCCAGCGGGCTGCAATGTCCCATAGTTTTTATTATTTAACCACAGCTCAGCCTTATCTTTGGATACTTTTGATGCCAACTGAATTTGTGCCTTTGGCAGCGCTACTTTTGGCGATACGGTGAATAGCACTGAAACAGGCTTATCTATTGAGGCGTCACTTGAGTAGCCTGCCACTCGGCAAGTACGCGTATTATCACAAACCACTTGCCAGTCGTCTTGTACAAAACCTGAATCTTTGGATGGTGTCCCGTATCCTGCGAGAGCAGGTAGCGATAGCAAGCTGATGGTAGCTACAATAAAAGTCTTGCTACTTTTTCGCAATCAAAGTCGCACGCATGGGTGCAGGATATCCTTCGATGGTCTTAGTTGAGTCATTAGGATCTAAGAAGTCTGCTAACGAATGATAGGTCATCCATTCGGTTTTTCGTTGTTCCTTCATTGAGGTGACAGCCACATCGACACAACGCACTTCTGAGAAACCTGCTTTTTCTAGCCAACCTATCAATGCGGCGACCGATGGTAAAAAATACACGTTATTCATCTGCGCGTAGCGGTCGTGCGGTACTAGGACTGTATTGGCATCGCCTTCGATAACTAACGTCTCAAGCACTAGCTCACCGCCTTTGACCAACTGCCCTTTCAACTGTTGTAAATGCTCGAACGGTGACTGGCGATGATAGAGCACACCCATGCTAAATACGGTGTCAAACAGTTGGCTATGCTCTGGCAAGGCCTCGAGCGGCACAGGAATATAATGCGTACGGTAACGGCCTGTATTATGAGTATGGGCATCCGCGCTACCGACAAAATGACGAATCGCCATAAACTGATGGTAAAACAAGCATGACGGATCAATAATAATGACCGTGTCCGCGCCAGCCCCTGCCATACGCCAACCGTGATAGCCAGAACCTCCGCCCACATCCAATACACGCCGACCATCAAGCCTACTTAAATGCGGCGCAACACGTTGCCATTTCCAATCACTATGCCACTCGGTATCGATCTTAATACCTGACTCATCATCGCCGATTTGACCGCCAATCTGAAATGGGCCTTTACGCCACGGCATCAACTGCTTTAATAACGCCGTTGTTTGTTTGCGCTGAGACTCATTTAGACTTGCCTCAATCGTCAATATATCGCTGTTGAGATCGACGTGATTGACAGCCAATTGTGGTAAACGAGCGACTGACGCTTGATAAGCAGGCGCATGTGCGTAGTTAGCTTTGTCCTTGATGTCATTTAACCATGTTGGCAGTCGCGTCAGCCACTCATAAGCGCTCGGCTGCTGCTGAGCCAGCTCTAATAGGGTTAAATATAGTTCGCGTTCGGCGTGCGTAATTGTGTCGTTTAGCATAGAAGCAGATTACCGTAATGATGAAGAAATAACTGTGTTAAAAGTAAGGATTATTTAAACGCCACAATAGAGACAAAATTTAAAAACTGAAACCACGTCAGATGACGTTTAAAGCCAACCTGATCTAACCGTGCATGATGCTCATCTAGCGTATCGGTAATCAGCACGTTTTCTAATGCATTACGCTTGCCACTGATTTCCATTTCGGTATAGCCATTGGCACGCTTAAAGTCATAATAACGCTCAACCAACCACGCATCATACTGCTCATCAAAGGCATGAGTTTTTTCGGTTAATACCAGTATGCCGCCTTCGCTCAAGGCCGCATAGATTTTTTCTAATACTGCGACTCTATCGGCTGCTGGTAAAAACTGTAGCGTTAGGTTTAAAATCACCATGTCGCATGGCTCAAGCTCAACGTCGCGAATGTCTGCAGTAATGACTTCGATATCGTGCTCAGGATAATTGTCACTCAATAACGTCGTGGCTTCGGACGTCATCGCGGGGGAGATATCAATCGCCTTAATCTGCAAGTCTTGCGGGTCAAACTCACCAGCCAGCGTCATACTGGCGGCACCAAGCGAGCAGCCCAAGTCATAAATACGGCTAACGCGTTGACCACTATCGCCCTGCTGACGATACTTGCAGTGACGACGGGCAAATATGGGCAGCATGGCCAATACCTGACCATAACCGGGTACGCTACGGCGAATCATATCGGGGAAACAAGCCACCACTTGCTCATCAAAAGAAAAACGCGCCGCTTTGTCCAGCGGTGTGGTAAATAGCGTATCATGCTGGATGGCTGGGGCAGTATCGGGCGTTGGCTGGCTCATGGTCACACTCATTATTCAAATAAAATGATTGGCAAACCGCACCGTTTTTATTAGCGCTGCGGTCATACCACACGTAGCAAAAGCCCATTATAACATTACTGTTTGTTACTTATCGCCACCAGATGCCCTGCTAAGCTAAACGATATTGTTTGATAGATAACACCTAGGCAAACAACGATGATTTTATATTTATAAAAATAGGAAAAAATTATGCAAACAATCGTATTAGGCGGTGGCTGCTTTTGGTGCACCGAGTCTGTCTTTTTATCCGTAAAAGGCGTGCAGTCTGTCGTTTCAGGCTATATGGGCGGCGATGCAGTATCAGCCAATTATGAAGCCGTATGCGGTGGTGACACTGGACACGTCGAAGTCATCAAAGTCGAATTTGATGAGACGACCGTCCCGTTGGAAGTCATCCTCGACGTATTTTTTGCCACGCATGATCCCACAACGATGGATCGTCAAGGCAATGATGTTGGCAGTCAGTATCGCAGCGTGGTCTTTTATACTGAGGAAGATCAAAAACCAACGGTTGATCGCACCATTAATAAGCTGCGTGATATGGGCATCAATGTCGTCACAGAAGTACACCCTGCTGTTGAATTTTACCGCGCAGAAGAGGCGCATCAAGACTTCTTTAACAGAAATCCAGGACAGGCTTATTGCAATTTTGCCATACCACCAAAGCTTGCCAAACTGCGTAAAGAATTTAGTCAATATATGACGAGCTAAACGATTGATTAACAAATCCTGCTTGCTAACAGCCAAATGCTTATAAAATAGGTGTTTGGCTTTTTATTGTGTTCAGCATTTTCAAATAAGACGTTATTATAAAGATATCAACAAATACCTATAGATAGGCGTAAATTATGAATCCCGAATTTTGGCACAAACGCTGGCAAGAAAAGCGTATCGGATTTAATCAGTCAGCTGTTAATCCATTATTAACTGAGTATATTGATCACTTAGATTTAGCAGTCGGTAGCCGTATCTTTGTTCCTCTTTGCGGCAAATCTATCGATATGGTTTGGCTCGCGGCACAAGGGTATGATGTGGTGGGCGTTGAGTTGGTTGAGACAGCCGTACAAGCATTCTTTGCTGAACAAAATATCCAACCTATTGTCTCTCAGCATGTAGAAAATCCAGATATTAAATACTACCAAGGTCAGCTGGTAGATGGTGATGAGCAGCGAAATATTACACTCTGGGCCGCTGATATCTTTGCTTTGACCTCTACAGATCTAGGTACTATCGATGCGATATATGATAAAGCAGCTTTGATTGCTCTGCCAGCTGATATGCGTCCCGACTATAGCGAACAGATACGTAAAGTTAGCGACAATGCGCCACAATTGCTAATAACGCTTAATTACGATCAAAGTAAAAAAGATGGGCCGCCGTTCTCTATCAATCATGAGCAAGTGCAGCAATATTATGGCAGTCACTATCAGATTTGTAAGCTAGCAAGCGAGCCTAGCTCTATTGGCTCCATGCCTGACCTAAAAGTGACAGAGCAGGTTTGGCTATTGAAATAAGCAATAAAGAATTGGTTTGCGCAGCAATGATCAATGTTCAATCATGATGGAGAAGCGCAATGAAAATATTCGTTGGTCTGATAAGTTTGATTGCTGTCTTACTGGTCGTGCTCGCAGGGCCACTCTATCAATTTGGCATGATCGGTTTAGCGACTGCATTTACAGGGTTTAAATTTGGGGTATTTGCTGGTATCGCGGCATTGATACTACTAGCCATACAGCTATTGTTTAAACGAAACACGGCGAGTATTGGTAGCGCGTTAATCTCGGCAGTGCTTGCCATCACTGCCATTGCTATTCCTTTAAGCATGATGAATACCGCCAAAAACGTACCGCCCATCCATGATATTTCTACCGACTTGATGAACCCACCTCAATTTGTGGCGATTGCCCTACTACGCGCTGATGCACCCAATCCAGTCGCTTACGATGGTATCGAGACCGCAGAGCAACAGCGTATCGGTTATCCTGAATTACAGACATTACGCTATGACCAAACGCAACCTGAATTGGTTGCGGCAAGCACACAAGCCATTGAAAACTTGGGCTGGGAGCTGGTCAATATTGATGCAGATAAAGACATTATAGAAGCGATAGAAGCGACGGACATCACTGCTTGTTTCGGTTTTAAAGACGATATCGTCGTCCGTATCACGGATAGCGAGAATGAACGTTTAGTCGATATACGTAGTAAGCCGCGGATTGGTGGCGGCGATTTGGTTAAAAATGCGGCGCGGATTCATGGCTTTATTAAAGAGTTGGATAATTTGCTAG
This sequence comes from Psychrobacter sp. UBA2514, assembly GCF_002341255.1. Lineage (NCBI taxonomy): Bacteria > Pseudomonadati > Pseudomonadota > Gammaproteobacteria > Moraxellales > Moraxellaceae > Psychrobacter > Psychrobacter sp. UBA2514. Next base: position 16,057 of record NZ_DDNS01000022.1, on the reverse strand, counting down.
CTAAGTAGATAGGTTCTATTTGCTAAAAAATTTCTGAAATTTAAATGCTGTCTGACACTTTGAACTTTTAGCTCAACAAAATACTCTCCCAACCTCACGCCATCGTCAATTTATCGTAACCATTCATAATCTTAGTACTTCGACAGCTTTTCTTTACTGTTTAGATTGGTTACTCTACCTTGATACCACTTTTAGCCTTTTGATTTTTGTCTCTTAGCAGCCAACTTAACGTTTATAGGATATTTTCATGCGTTTGACTCCTTTTTCTACCTTGTCATTGCTTAGTGTTGCAGTTGGCATTAGCCTTGTGAGCACTGCCCAAGCAGCTCAGCCGCCCGCTCCAGATCTGTCCAATAGTGAATTTCAGCAATGCTTGGATGGCCTAAAAAATTCGAGCAAGTTTCGCGGTGTCAGTAGCTATACCTTTAACAACTATCGTCCAAGCCAGCCTGATCCTAGTGTCATTCAGTCACTCAACTATCAGCCAGAGTTTCAAAAAGATGTCTGGGATTATCTCTCAGCGCTAGTAGACAAAGAGCGTGTCGAAGATGGTATTCGTGCCAAGCGCCAGTGGCGTGACACGCTGCGCCAAATCGAATCGCGTTATGGGGTAAAAGCAGAGCATGTGCTTGGCGTATGGGGTGTAGAATCCAACTTTGGTCAAACCTTAGGTAAAAAACCCTTGTTTGAATCGTTAGCGACATTGTCTTGTTTTGATCGTCGTCAAAGCTACTTTCAAGGTGAGTATGCCAATGCCCTAAAAATCGTACAAAATGGTGATATCGCGCCCAATGATATGACAGGCTCATGGGCAGGTGCGTTTGGGCAAACGCAGTTTATGCCTAGTACCTTCTTAGAGCTAGCAGTAGACGGTGATGGTGATGGACGTCGTGACCTTGTTAATAGTGTGCCTGATGCGCTCGCCTCTACTGCAAATTTTTTAGACAAACGTGGTTATCGTACGGGCGAGCCTTGGGGTTATGAAGTTAAACTACCTGATGGATTTTGGGCGGCTTCCAACCGTAAAGACAAAAAATCTATCAGCCATTGGCGCAATCAAGGTCTAACGCTGGCTAACGGCAGTCCGCTGCCTTATGACTTGAGTCGTGCGGGTTTATTGCTACCAGCTGGTGTCGATGGTCCTGCGTTTTTGGTTGGTAAAAACTTTGATACGTTCTACTCGTATAATGCTTCAGAAAACTATGCTTTGGCGATCGCCCATTTATCAGATTTGATTACTCGCGAAGACAGTAGCAAAACAGACTTTATCACTGCTTGGCCAACAGACGATCCTGGTATCAGTCGTCAACAAGCAAAAGATATTCAGCAAGCCTTACTAAATGCAGGCTATGATATTGGTGGTGTTGATGGCATCATTGGGGACAATACCCGTACCGCTATCCAGCAATATCAGACCAGTCGTGGCATTTTCCCAGCAGATGGACGCGCAGGCCAAAAGTTCTATCGTGCTATCATTGGTAATGCAGCACCAAGCCCAGGGCAGTACGGTCAGCCAGCAAATAGCCGTCCTTTGAACCCTGCGCCTGCTGATCGTATGGGGCAGCTAATTGAGCAGCAGACCACTACGCCTAATAGCTATTCTTCTCAACCATCGATAAGTCCTTCAACTTCTACTAATACGCGCTATCGCCGTGTTGCTAGTGCCGATGGGACGATCAAGCTAGTTCGCATTGACGAAGGGTCATAATAATGTAACGAATAGTCCTACCGTAAATCATTAAAAAAGCCATGCTATGATTAGCGTGGCTTTTTTATGTTTGATGCCTAGTGAAGACCTTCACCTATCACATCGATATTTAAAGAAAGATTTAGACAATGGGTGGCGGGTTTGGCTTACCGTTGTCACCGTCCCAGTTTTCACGAGCGTTATCGTCTAGATCAGCAGCCGTTTTTGGCTCCCACTTGCCATTTTCTTTCCAAGTCGCATCACCCCAGTCTTCATCTTCTGCTTTTCTATCCAAATCTTTGTAGGCTTGGCTAGGGTCGATACCGCGACGTTTCATATCTGCCACTTGTTCTTCTAGTGTATGAAATTGATCAGCGTCATGCATGTTTTTCTCTAGACCATCAAGCTCTCTTAATAACTCGTCATTTTTAGCGTTGCTCATTGTATGCTCTCCTTAATCGGTCAATAGTGTAATACGTTTTATGCATTTTTAATTTTAATACCAGTTTTAATATAAATAAGATTAGTATCTGATGGTTCTTATTATCACGAGTCTTGAATCGATTCACAACCATTGCCGCGTATGCTTTGTATTACAAAACGTAGTCATGGTCACCGTGAGCATTTCTGCAGAGAATTTTTGATGATATTAAAGGGTAGCAGTCATGAGGATGGATCTTATTCAGACGTTTGAGAATCTTCATTTTCTAGTAGGCTTCTGGCATGAAAAGTAAGCTTCCAAAGCTCTTGTGACAAACGTGTACCGTAGGTCGTCAATTGTATCCAGTTGGCGCTTACTAGCTGACGTTGTAGGTTATTGAGATCATCTTGAGAGATTTGGCAGCGTGAGACAGCGTGAACGTTTGGCATATCGTTTTTGATATCTATCTCAGCTTTTGGCGCGATCAGACGATTAATGGCATTTTGTAGCCCGTAGCTCGAAAATGTAGACGGTATTTTCATTAAGGTGATTAATACTTCTTGCCAAGATAATATTACTTCTCTGGTAACATCCTTCAAGTTACCACCTTCATAAGCTTGAGCACTATATTGCACATCAAACGTTTGTGTCAATACAATTGGTTTGCTAACATTGTCAGCCGCAAAACTCTCATCAACAGAACGTTCTTTCTTGGTATTAGTATTAGTATTCTTAGATAAGAGATCAGCAAGTCTTTCGGCGACCGTTTGTCGACTAAATTTAATCATCTCCTCAGTCGCTCTCACCCAGCCACCTCTCACTTTATGACTGGCTACTGCGCTGTAGTAGGCTTGTACGAGTAACGCTTCGATATCGTCCTCTGTATCATAGTAATAAATCTGATTTTCTTGCCTAGAGACGAGTTTAATCAGTTCTTGTAATTGGCGACTGACACCCGTTTCTTGGTAGTGATTTTTGATGAAAATCAGTAGGGGCTTGGCTTTAGCTTTGGCATTCAGGTAACTCAAATGCATTTGGCTCACGCCTGTCTTTTGTACGGCTCCGTAACTGTCTCCAATGATCATCAATGCATAATCACAAGAATCAATACATTGTCGACCATATAGCGAAGCTTTTGGCAACTTGCTAGACACATCATAAGTCAAAAACGCCCGTACTTGAAAAAATATCGCTACGCTGTCCAACACCAATAATTGATCGTTGTCAGCACATATAACATGAATATGATAGCGGCGATGTGGCACGATTACCTCTGAGCTTAGGTTGCGGCATAAAAGGGAATAAAACGAAATAGAGCAAAAATATCTTGTTTTGTATCAACTCGCACAGTCTTGCGAAAATACATTCGACGTATTTTAACCACATCCATGCTGCAATAAAGGTTTTTGCATAAATATCTTTGCTCACCATTACTCAGAATAGTATTGCAGTATAGTCTCTTGACCAAGTAAGCGTTCAATCAAAGCGCTTAGTCTATCACTATATTTAGTCGCATGGAAAGTTAATGGCTGTCTGATATCAACATTTGTCTTATTAATCGCACTCAAATCCTGAGTACTTGTCTCATTATAAAGAGTGGCTGACATCTGATTTGCGACCAATAGCTGCTTGACTCGTTCAGCGATGGCTTGCCCAGAGTCAACCACCTGTATGGCCAACTGCTGCTGCGCAATTTCGTCTAATAAAAACGATTTAAAAAATGGATAATGTGTACAGCCTAGCACGAGATGATCAATTCCTTCATTTGCAAATACTTGTATTTGTTGGCGCAAGCGCTGCGCGGTCTCATCTTGTAATGGCATGCCAGCCTCAACCCAAGGTACCAGCTGTGGATCAAAATATTTTGTCACCACCGTACCATTTGGATTGGCAAAATTGGTAATAACGTCATTAAGCAGCCGGCCATTGAGCGTCGCCTTCGTGGCCAATACCGCGACATGACCGCTGTTGCTTGCCAATATCGCAGGCTTTAACGCTGGTACTAGACCTACAATAGGCATATTCGGATAAGAGCGTCTCGCTGTATCTAGGGCATAAGCTGATGCGCTATTACAAGCGATCACAATCAGCTTACAGCCTTGCTTATGCAGCCATTCAACGGCTTTTAGCGTGAGCGACTCGATATCATCGCTCTCGCGGTTGCCATAAGGGACATTTAAGGTATCAGCGTAATATATATAGCGCTCATTAGGTAGTTGCTGGGCTAAATGCAAATAAACCGATAAGCCGCCAATCCCCGAATCGAATAGTCCTATTGGAGCACGTTGAGCATCATCAATGCTGATTGCATCGATAACCATTGCATTCATGCCAGCATTGTTAATAGAAGTGTTTGACAGCACATGACTATCCAAAATATTTGTTTGTTCTATATTTGCTTGACTTGTTGTCATCTGATTTGCAGCACTCGCCATCGTTACTTCACCGCCACTTTTAGATACATATCATCATCTCTATATTATCTCTGATTTCTACTCAATCAGAGATATCTGCGTTTCTTGTATTATGACATCTCCACTGATGAAATAGATTTTATTGTCATAATCTATAAATGCTGCTGTTGATGTATTAACGTTTAACGGTCTGGCATAGTCATAGAGTAAGACTTCCCACCGCTTTGTAAGGTCAACATCGTCTTACCATCATGCTCTGTTAGTTCACCAATCTCCGTCAAATGATAAAAGGTATTTCGTCCAATCAGCGCGTTCAGACCATTTCTTACTGGCATATAAGGGCGTATTTGCGACTCATCTATACGGGCTGCGGCATTATCAGGCTGATATGCTTGTAAGCTAATGGGATGCTCATCGTCCAAGCGCACCACGTCACCGGTGGTGGTCACAAACTCCAACCAGCTCACCTCATTTTCTTTTACGATACCGACATCATTGATCAGCAATGGCACATCTTCTACTTGAATACGGATTTTTTGCACAGGAGTTTTCAAAAAATATTCGGTTACACCGTCACTCTCTTCTTTCCACAAGATGGTTGCAAAGAGATTGACGAGTGACTGTCTGGTCATTTTCCCACCCTCATGCCACCACTCGCCATTTGCTTTTATCACCAGATCCATATCGGCAATATTTTCTGGATGCCATTTATCAAGTGGCGGTATTTCTCGTCCTTCACGAGTGGCAGCGGTTGATTTGAGATATTGGCTGAGGGCATTCATATTATTTAGACTGGAGGTCTTATTGACTGGGGCTTCCAAATTATTTCCGTTATTCCCATCAGTATAATTGTTATCATTATTCATCGCACAATCCTTTATCTAGTATTCAAAGTTTGGCAAATCTATTATTACTATAAATTTTTGTTTCGGGTATGATGAAGCTTTATCATCTAAACACCCTTATTGTTTCAATATAACCTTAACACCGTTGCTCATAAATGCGTATCGTGTTTGTAGGACTTTTCTTTTATAATGAGTAACGATTTTTTATTGAAATGGTCAAGTGGATTTTGTATTGATGACACATTTTTATCGGGCAGCCATATGTCTGAGTGACGTTAGCGCCGCAAATCTATTATTCGGTTGTTACGCTAATGATGCCCTGAGATAAGCCACTAAAGTTTAGGAGTAGGTATGCAAGAGCAAGACAATCAAGCGCCAGTTGTAGACAGCACTACTGTAGACGCTGACGCACCAGTAGTAACAGAGACGGCAGCGCCAGTCGTAGAGCCGGAACCTGAGATCGAGCGTGAGTCCATGGAGTTCGATGTCATCATCGTTGGCGGCGGGCCTGCAGGTCTCTCTGCTGCTATTCGTTTACGTCAGCTCGCTATCGAAGCAGGCAACGATGAGTTTATGGTGTGTGTGGTCGAAAAAGGCTCCGAATTTGGTGCCCATACCTTATCAGGTGCAGTCATCGAACCACGCGCCTTGAATGAGCTGATTCCAGACTGGAAGGACAAAGGCGCTCCACTTAACGTACCAGCGACGGAAGATCGGTTTTATTATCTAAACTCTGCCACACGTTCAACTCAAGTACCGCACTCATTGATTCCAGGCCCAATGCATAATGACGGTAACTACATTGTCTCATTAGGCAATGTGGTTCGTTGGTTGGCTGTACAGGCAGAAGAGCTTGAAGTGATGATGTTCCCAGGATTCCCTGCCGATGACATCTTATACAATGACGATGGTTCGGTAAAAGGGATTTTGACTGGTGATATGGGTGTGGCTGCCAATGGCGAAGCCAAGCCAAGCTTCGAGCCTGGCTATGAGCTGCTGGCCAAATACACTATTTTTGCCGAAGGCAGCCGTGGACACTTGGGCAAACGCTTAATCAGTCGTTTTGATCTAGATAAAGACTCTGATCCTCAGCATTACGGTATCGGTCTAAAAGAATTGTGGGAAGTCGAGCCTGACAAGCATGAGCAAGGCGTGGTCATGCACGGTCTTGGCTGGCCGTTGACCGAAACTGGCTCAACTGGCGGATGGTGGTTGTACTTCGATGAAAACAACCAAGTAAGCTTTGGCTTAGTGGCGGATCTGTCTTATCACAACCCTTACATGTCGCCATTTGATGAGATGCAGCGCTTGAAGACCCATCCTGTTATCAAGCGTGTTCTAGAAGGTGGTAAGCGTATTTCTTATGGTGCCCGAGCGTTGACTAAAGGCGGGCTTAACTCATTACCAAAATTCACATTCCCAGGCGGTGTGTTGGTGGGTGATGATGCTGGTTTCTTGAACCCCGCAAAAATCAAAGGCACCCATACCTCGATGAAGTCAGGCATGCTCGCCGCCGAAGCGATCTTTGAAGCGCTACAGGCAGAGCGTCAGCATGACGAAGTAGTGGCTTATAGCACCATGTACAAAGAATCATGGCTCTATCAAGACAACTATGAGGCACGCAACTTCTCTCCTGCAATCCACCGCATGGGTCTGTTTATGGGCGGTGCTTTCACCTTTATCGAGCACAACTTATTAAAAGGCAAAATGCCGCTGACCTTGCATGATAATGTACCAGATTACGATCAGTTAGAGCGCGCCAATCATGCTTATCAGCCGACTTATCCCAAGCCTGATGGCAAGCTGGTATTTGATAAATTGTCATCGGTATTCATCTCAAATACCAACCACGCAGAGGATCAACCAACGCATCTGAAGCTGACTGATCCAACCGTGCCTATCTCAATCAACTTACCGCTCTATGCTGAGCCTGCACGCTTGTATTGTCCAGCGGGTGTATATGAAGTGGTCAAAGATGCTGAAGGCGCCAAATTCGTCATCAATGCGCAGAACTGCGTGCATTGTAAAACATGTGACATCAAGGACCCATCACAGAACATCACGTGGGTAACCCCAGAAGGTGGCGGTGGCCCTAACTATCCAAACATGTAAAAGATGATGTAACATCATAAAGATCAATAAGAACCGCTCTTCTCTATATAAAGAGAAGAGCGGTTTTTTCGTTTAAGCAGACTATGTTGACCTACTACTTATAACTCTAAACTCTCTGAGAATAGAATCTAATCCATCCAAGCATGACGATTGGCCTCGTCTTTCGGCTTCACGCAGCTGTCAGGATTAAAGATGGTTTTCCGTTCTATAAGCTGATTTTACAATCAGCACAATCGCTGCTGAGAGTTGGCTACAGTGAGCCATGTCTTAAAAACATCATGATGACTGCTTGATGGTTATTGTTCGCTGCACAAAGACGAAGGCCATCGCTGAAGTACAGTCTAGCGATAAGTGACGGTATTTTGACTAAAGCGCGGCTATTTCGTTCAGCTTATATCTTTTTTTACCTATTCTATGAACCATAAAATCTATACATTCAATTTATTGCTGCCATTTTATAACCGTATTCATTTGTATCCATACGCAATAATTAACTTTTGTTTTATTAAATAGTGGATATCACCTTTATTTCAATTAAAAATACGATATTAGTAATAATTTGCCTACAATGTCCGATTACCGTTATACTCGAATCCACATGAGGACAAGATCATTATTGGGATAAAAAATATTAGCAATCAGCCATATTTTTTAGCATTTTAAATCACCATGAAGGTTGTGGATTTAACAAAATTGACATATAACTGTCCATATATCCGATATTTACTGTGGGTAAAACATTACCTGTTTGATACTGAGTAGTTGTATTTATACATATTTTGTTACAAAAAGCTTGTGAAATATACTTATTGTGAATTACTGAGATTTTGTATATATTCCCAATAGGGTTTAGATGATTGATGCTTATAGTATCGATATAACCCTATTATGGCGTACACGTTTGGATCATTACCCAATGACGTTCTACCATAACCATCATGGTGATATAACCACCATGTGAACAAGCCATACTCTCTTTTGTCAAGAAGACAAGAGTTAAAAAAGACAGCGGATTGTCTCTCTTCGGCACCACTCCCTCTTTTTTTCATGATGATGGCAATAGCGTTAAGCACTGACTGGCCAATCACCGCATGCTTACGCGTAATAATGACCATGTACGACCTGTAATCGTTTGTCTATCTACTGTTTTTAGTCACCACAAGTGTGCTAAAAATATAACAAGCGTTATCCACCTGTTGGTTTGATCGGCCATTTGATCGCTTGGTTTGTATCTAATCTATATACCGTTAATAGCTTCTACAATCAGATTGGGTGTTATTAACAAAGTATTGGTACACATTATCATTGAATGGCTATCGCCAACCACTCACCCTGTTTTATGTAAGACAAAAGGAGTTGTCCTATGAAAAACCATGATGATCCCTCTGGATATTGGCGTGCCAATGTGCGGCTGATTTTAGGTTGCCTAGTCGTTTGGGCGCTGTGTTCCTATGGCTTTGCTATTTTGCTACGGCCTTTATTGGCGGGCATCGCCATTGGCGGTACTGATCTGGGCTTCTGGTTTGCGCAGCAAGGCTCTATTGCGATCTTTATTATCATCATCTTTTTTTACGCGTGGCGTATGAATAAGTTGGATAAACAATATGGCCTAGACGAGGAATAGCCTTATGAGTCAATTTGTAATTAATATTATCTTTGTGGGGCTGTCTTTCGCGCTATATTTTGGGATTGCGATTTGGGCGCGTGCAGGATCGACCAGCGATTTTTATGTGGCAGGTGGCGGTGTACACCCCGTACTCAATGGTATGGCAACAGGCGCAGACTGGATGAGTGCAGCGTCATTTATTTCTATGGCAGGTCTACTCGCGGCAGGCGGCTACGGTGCGTCTTCTTATTTGATGGGCTGGACAGGTGGCTATGTGCTACTGGCCATGCTACTGGCACCTTACTTGCGCAAGTTTGGTAAATTTACGGTTCCTGATTTTATTGGGGACCGTTTTTATTCTAAGACCGCAGCCATGGTAGCAGTTGCTTGTTTGATTATTGCGTCAACCACCTATGTTATCGGTCAGATGACGGGTGCAGGCGTGGCATTTTCGCGCTTTTTGGAAGTCGAGAACAACACAGGTTTGATTATTGCAGCATTTGTGGTGTTCTTTTACGCGGTACTTGGCGGTATGAAAGGGATTACCTATACGCAGGTGGCGCAGTATGTGGTGTTAATTATCGCTTATACCATTCCTGCGGTCTTTATCTCGCTTGAATTGACGGGCAACCCGATCCCTGGGTTTGGTATGTTCTCAACTCATACAGAATCAGGCTTACCGCTATTGACCAAACTTGATCAAGTGGTGACAGATTTAGGCTTTGCCTCGTATACCGCTGATGTGCCCAATAAGCTAAATATGGTGCTGTTTACGTTGTCATTGATGATTGGTACAGCAGGCTTGCCGCACGTCATCATTCGCTTTTTTACCGTACCCAAAGTGGCCGATGCGCGCTGGTCAGCGGGTTGGGCATTGGTCTTTATTGCCCTGCTCTACTTCACTGCGCCTGCGGTAGGCTCTATGGCACGTTTGAACTTACTTGATACCATCTACCCACAAGGCGTGAATGAGCCTGCGCTCGAGTATGACCAACGTCCAGATTGGATGCGTACATGGGAGCAAACAGGTCTAATCAAATATAACGATCTAAACGGCGATGGCCGCATTCAGATGTATAACGATAGTGGCCTTGGCGCAGCGGAGCTGGCTTTAACCAATGCCGAAACCGAAGGTGGTGATGTTGGCGCGGCTACTACGGCGGTTGACGCCGCTCGCGTCTTACACGATCTTGAAGCTGAAGGCCGCTTTGCTGATGCAGGCTGGGCAGGTAACGAGCTAGATGTCAATAACGATATCTTAGTATTGGCAAACCCAGAGATTGCGCAGCTACCACCATGGGTGGTTGGTCTGATCGCAGCAGGTGGTCTGGCCGCGGCCCTATCAACCGCCGCAGGTCTACTGCTCGCCATCTCATCAGCCATCAGTCATGATTTGATCAAAGGTCACTTTAACCCCAATATCACGGATAAAGGCGAGCTGATGGCGGCGCGTATCTCAATGGGTGTCGCGATTGTGGTCGCTACATGGTTGGGTATGAACCCACCAGGCTTTGCTGCTCAGGTGGTGGCACTGGCCTTTGGTATCGCAGGGGCGTCGCTCTTCCCTGCCTTGATGATGGGTATTTTCTCAAAACGCATCAATAATGTCGGCGCGATTGCCGGTATGCTCACAGGCCTAATTACCACCTTGGTCTATATCTTTATGTACAAAGGCTGGTTCTTTATCGCTGGTACGGCCAACCTACCTGATACGGCTGAATACTGGATTCTTGGTGTCTCGCCACTGTCATTCGGTGCGATTGGAGCGCTATTGAACTTTGCAGTTGCCTTTGCAGTCTCTTACGGTACCAAAGCGCCTCCAAGAGAGATTCAAGAGTTGGTCGAAAGTGTCCGTTACCCACGCGGCGCAGGTGGTGCGGTTGATCATTAAGCCGACTTTCGTTTTTATCTGTTAAGATGACCATCACTCATGAGCCACAGCTGCTTGTGGGTGATTTTTTATGGTATCACTGCTTGATTGATGAATTAACCAACTGACACATTGACCCACCGCTTTGAGGATTTATTTTATGATTTATGAATTTATTGCGACCATCGCTGCTGGGTTTGGTATGGCTGGGTTGGCTCTGATTATCACACATTTGAGCAAACTGGCAGGAAAGCGTGCGCCCAAGTGGCTGATTCCATTGTTTGCTGCCATCGGTATTTTTGCGTTTCAGATTCATCAAGAATACAACTGGTACGATCAGCAAGTGGCTCAGCTGCCAGAGGGTGTCACCGTCATCAAAAAAATCGAGGATACCGCTTGGTTTCGACCTTGGTCTTACCTAAAGCCTCAGACCGTGCGCTTTATGGCTGTTGACAACGAACGTGCCCGCAGTGCCGATCAGGGTCTATATTTGGTCAATTTATATTTGTTTGAGCGGCGTATGAGTGTACAGCAGATGCCACAAGTGATTGACTGCCGTGCGCCTGCACGTGCCGATTATAGGATACCTGTAGCCAAAGACCGTGAGCTTGGCTTGAGAGAATATGTGGCAAATACCACCCAATGGCGACCGCTAACTACTGACGATCCTTTGTTTTTGAGTATTTGTCAGTAAAACCAGCAAAACCACACCATGACAAGATGGTTAAATCAGCAGCCTTAAGCACTTATTGATGGCGACTGACACTGGTATAGTGATGCTTGGAAGTTGCCCCCAGCAGTAACCCTGCGCACAATCCCCCAAAATGTGCGGCAAAAGAGACTCCCGGCTGCGGCATCAGACCTTGCTTGATGGTCAGCCAGTAACCTGTTCCCATGATAATACAGGCCAATAAATATCCCCAACGCCGCGCAAATAATGCGCCGCCTATCATGTAACCAAACATCGCAAAACACAACCCTGATGCCCCGATATGAATAGAGGATGGTGACCCAATCACCCAAGTAACCAATCCTGAAGCGATGACCAGTTTGATAATGGTACGGTAAGCGTTTTTCTCAAATAATCCGAACAAAAACAAAATTTGTAGTAGTGTTACTGTGTTGCCAATTAAGTGTGACAAGTTGCCATGCATCGTCCATGAGGCGAATACTCCGATCATGCTACCCACATCTAACGCGCGCGGTACAATTCCAAAGATATTCCACAGTCCAAATAGCACGCTTTCATTCAGAAAAAACATGCCCCACATCGGTATGAGTACAAAAGCGTATAAACCAACAACCTGCTTTATTCGCGCCACAATCAAGTTGAGCAATTGCTGCCAATTCATATACCATCCTATTGTTTAAATTTCGCTTATCTGTACATGCTCAATGATTTACTACAAATAGTGGGCGCACAGCAGGCTTGAATGACAATAATGTTGCATCTTTATCGTTAGTTAGATAGCTATCACCGTGCAGTAACGACGTCGAACGATAAGGAACCAAGGCTGTAGGTATAAATCGACGTGCTGCATCGATATGCTTGATTGAATCATCAAAGAATATATGCGGTGCAAATGTCCTAAGCACTGCTGTTTTTTCCAGCCCTCCTAAAAAAAATGCCATATCGACATTCACGCCCCACTCTCGCAGCGTTTTAATAGCGCGCAAATCAGCAGGTGCATTACGGGCGGTCACAAGCGCAATTTTGATTGGCGAATACTGTAAACCAGCCGGTAAACGTTCCTGTAAATTTGACAGTTTGATCAATAGCTCAGCGTAAGGGCCTTTTTCAATCGGTAAATCACGCATTTTTACTTCACGATCGTGAAAAGCTCGTAGCCCCTTTTGCTTATAGAGTAACTCGCCAGAATCATCAAACAATACCGCATCGCCATCGAAGGCAATACGTAGCTGATCCGTATCTAACTTATAGGTATTGACAGGAGTAGCGTCTAATATGGCACAGGCACAGATATTGGCATCCGCCACTTGCTGCGCATCTTCGCGATTGGTCGTCAAAAACAGATCGACATTAAAATCTTTGATATATGGAGCGACAGGACTTCCGGATACAAAGGCGGAACGTGAAATATTCAAACCGTTGTCACGAATGGCATTGAGCACTTGAATGCCAGTATCAGGACTGCTCTTTGAGACGATGACGACTTCCACAAGTGGCGACTCAGTCGTTAAATCCGCTGATAGACAGTCGTTACAGTAATTATTTAGATTGAGCAGTGCTTTGATTAATGGATATCCTGCACCACTATCTAATGGCTGATCTTCACGCTTCGCCATATAATCGCGAAACTCCTTTACTGCCTCGTCAGGGCGCTGCTGTAGTAGCTGTAAAAGGTGGTTCTCAGACTCCGTTAAATCAAACAATGCTGTCGCTGATATAGCCACTATTAAAGTATTGGTTAAATCGACTGCCATATTATCCGTTCTCTATTCTAAGCATGGTATTGGTTAATGCTCATCAGTTTAGCAACTAAACCTCAGTAGGTAAGTAAGATTTTTATTATTGGCTACTCTTTAATAGTAATCCCTTTTGTACTGATAATGTACTGATAATTTATTAAATAATACTTAATTATCGTTATTACCTATTAATATAAATTATATAATACTATTGAAATATACCCCTTTGGCCTCAAATAAATAGCTAAGAGTAATAAATCAATGCTCACCAACAGATATTAAAAAATCAGGAAAGAATAATGAATAATACTGTAGCGAATAGCAAAAAAGACACCGTTACCCAATCGCGTCAAATCGAGCAGCTTTTTGCTGGGGTTGATACCCAAGACGGTGCTGGTGTTAAACTCACTCGCGTACTGACGCAGCAGCTGCAACAGCGCCTCGATCCGTACTTGATGCTAGATAACTTCAAAAGTGACAATCCAGATGATTATGTCGCAGGGTTCCCCAATCACCCGCATCGCGGCTTTGAAACCATTACTTATATGATTACAGGCCGTATGCGTCATCGTGATAGCGCGGGTAACGAAGGGCTATTACAGAACGGCGGCGTGCAGTGGATGACAGCGGCGAGCGGTGTTATTCATTCAGAGCTACCGGAACAAGAAGACGGCGCGATGGAAGGCTTTCAGCTGTGGCTTAATCTACCTGCCAAAGATAAAATGAATAATCCGTGGTATAAAGACTTCCAAAGTGAGGACTTGCCTAAATACACAACTGTAGATGGCGTAGACGTTACGGTAATCGCAGGTAGATCGCATGGCGTAGAAGGTGCAGTCACCCGCGATATTACTGAGCCGACGTATTTGGATATTCATCTACCTGCAGGGACTAGCTTTAACCAAGCCATTCCAGCCGATCACAATGCGTTTGCCTTTGTGTACCGCGGTACGGTGGATATTGCAGGCGAAACCGTGCTGACTAAAAACATGGCTATCTTGAAAAATGACGAAGATGCCGACGGTGTTACAATCACAGCCGATAGTAGTGAGGATACCAAAGTAATCTTAATCACGGGCCGCCCACTACGCGAGCCGATTGTGCAATACGGTCCCTTTGTCATGAACAGTCAGCAAGAAATCATGCAAGCGGTCACTGACTTCCAAAGTGGTAAGTTTGGTGAAGGGGCTTGATGGCTAGGCTAGTTTGTTAGATACTTTACTGGATGTTAAAGCCCATATTAGTTTCCTAATATGGGCTTTTTTGGTGGGAGAGATTCTGGCTTTAGTTATTTATGGTCATTACTAAACGTCAATTATCGTAAGACGTGAATTGAATACTGAATTTCTTAGAACACTGAAGCTAATCGTAGAGAGTAGATAATATACCGATCATATAAAGTAGCTTAAAATACAGCAGTTAGGGTTTAATTTTCAGCTTATTTTTTAGACTTAATGGCTATTTTAAGTTATATGTAAAACTTTCATACTGCATAGTTTCTTTATTTATGCATATCTACTATCTGTATGATCTGCTTTCTGCGCTCATCCGTTATAAACTTACAGTCATTTAGCAGTTTTATTATAGGTAATAACCTACCATGATAATACAAAATCGTTGGCGAGAACTTGCCTGAATGATTGCTACTATAGTCCTGGAGTATTTCTACCATACTTTCTGTAACTTCGGTCAAAGAATAGACATATGACCAAACCACTGAACCCTCTTGTTGTGCAGTATTTACAAACTCTACATAGCTATCACTCCAACTCAAAGGATTATCTAACCGAGCGCTTTCGATACACATATGAAATATTTTCAATCTAGGCTGTGTTCTTTCTTCAGAAATAACACAATCTAATAAGAATGAAATTTGGACTTCTGCATTCGCAAGAACTGATAATGTTTCATTATCTTGAGTTTGCTGTCTCGTCAACTCTAAGTCATCAGCAGCAATTTTTGCTGTTCTCGCTAAGTAAGTAACTGATTCTTTAAATTCCAGTATTTGAGAAGTCAAAGTCTTATATAACATTATAATAGCAAGCAAAGCTATAAGTGGACTTAGAACCCCACCAAAAAAAGAGCCAAATTCAGCCCAAGAAGTATGTTCTAAAGAGAAGTTAGTACCGAAAAAGTAAATATACACAAAAGTTATAATCGTAATTAGTACTAGTCCTGACACGGGAATCCACACTGTATTATTATTTTCCATTTACGAATACATCCTCTTCAAATGAGTAATTTGAACTTATTATATTTATTTTTGATATTTTATCTTTATAGCTTAAAAATTCAGATTGCATTATGCACTGTATAAGATATCTATATAATGTAATATTCAAAACTATTAAGCAATCTTTCTAATCTCTAAACAATCAGATAAAAAAAGCCCCCTTAACAATTAAGTTAAGGGGGCTAATCAGGAATAAGGAGCTGACGATGACCTACTCTCACATGGGCGAACCACACTACCATTGGCGCAACGATGTTTCACTTCTGAGTTCGGGAAGGGATCAGGTGGTTCACGCTTGCTATGGTCGTCAGGCGTAACTGTAAATGCATACCATGCTGTGTTTTGTGTGCGTCTCTTACCAAGCCGTTTGATCGGCTCAGTACACGTATCCGGTTATCCGAGTGTTTTCACACTCATCGTTATCACGGCGACCAGACCC
>NZ_DDNS01000047.1:32135-32359 GCF_002341255.1 Psychrobacter sp. UBA2514 | reverse complement strand
ACTTGCTTTATCGGTAATGGCGTAGTGTTAGCGCCTGATGCATTGCTCAAAGAGATGAAAGAGTTGGAAGACAACAACGTACCAGTACGTGAGCGTCTACGTATCTCTCCCAACTGCCCACTTATCATGCCTTATCATGTGGCCCTTGACCAAGCTCGTGAAGCCAAGCGCGGCAGCGGCAAAATTGGTACAACAGGTCGCGGTATCGGCCCTGCCTACGAAGA
>NZ_DDNS01000047.1:31680-31928 GCF_002341255.1 Psychrobacter sp. UBA2514 | reverse complement strand
CCTGCCTACGAAGACAAAGTCGCACGCCGTGCTATCAAGCTTGCTGACTTGTTCCGTGAAGATCTAGAAGAAAAACTACGTAACTTGATTGAGTATCACAACTTTCAATTAACTGAGTATTACAAAGTTGACGCGATTGACTTTGATGAGACGTACAAGCTTTGCCAAGAGTGGCGCGATGAGATTAATGGCATGGTTACTGATGTCACCGAAGACCTTAACCAATTGCGTCTGGCTGGCAAAAACCT
>NZ_DDNS01000047.1:31256-31498 GCF_002341255.1 Psychrobacter sp. UBA2514 | reverse complement strand
ATCGATCATGGTACTTATCCGTTTGTGACCAGCTCAAGCGTAACCGCTGGTGGCGTATCAACGGGGACAGGTATCGGTCCATTGTACTTAGATTATGTATTGGGCATCACCAAGGCTTATACCACGCGTGTTGGTAGTGGTCCATTCCCAACCGAATTGTTCGATGATGTTGGTGCTCACTTAGCCAAAGTCGGTCACGAATTTGGTGCAACAACTGGTCGTGCGCGTCGCTGTGGCTGGTT
>NZ_DDNS01000047.1:11215-31117 GCF_002341255.1 Psychrobacter sp. UBA2514 | reverse complement strand
CGTCGCTGTGGCTGGTTTGATGCTGAGGCATTACGCCGTGCAGTGGTACTGAACTCTATGTCAGGTATCTGCCTGACCAAGCTTGACGTACTAGATGGTCTTGAAGAGTTGCTCATTGGTGTGGGCTACAACCTGCCTGAGACTGAGTGTGCAGGCGCACATGATGCTGAGTTCTATGAGTCAGTAACGCCTAAGTACGAAACCCTACAAGGCTGGAGCGAGTCAACCGTTGGTATCACAAGCTATGATGACCTACCAGAAAACGCTAAAATTTACATCAAACGTATCGAAGAATTGATTGGTTGCCCAGTTGATATCATCTCGACCGGTCCTGACCGTGAAGAAACGATTGTATTACGCGATCCGTATGATGCTTAATTGGTTATAAAGATATTGTCTGTTTTATTTACAAAACCCTGATGCCAAACATTGGGGTTTTATTTTTGGTAAATAAGAAGATTGATGAGCGGTAAAACCTTGCTCAATTTATCTTTGTGTAAGTTATCGCCATAAATTAATCCTATCATTTATACGCTTAATCATTATATTGACATACTTCCACCACTTTCGCCAAGCTCAAGTGGGGAATTCTAAAAGCATAAGCTCTTAGGTGGCTTTCTCACGAAGGTCACAAGTTTTCTGTTTCAAAGGGCGACCTTTAACGCATCCTCCCTCCGCAGACAAAACGGCATGTCCTGCCGCTAATATATTACGAGCCGCATTAACATCTGCGTTCGTAACATACCTGCATTCGACGCACTCAAAGTTTGCTTGAGTGCGTCTATTTTCCTTGGCAATATGCTTGCATTCAAAGCAGGTTTGGCTGGTGTAACGTGGGTTTACCTTAATGAGCAACCGTTCCAAAAATCTTACTCAAACCTAGCCAATATTGACTATTAGATAGGTTTGACGTTTTCTTTCTGCTTCATTGTCACGCGCTATTTCTCATTTGAGATTTAGACTGACCACGACTCCACAGACTTTTTTAATTGGCGATGGAACTCACCGTCCAATAAACAGGATTATGCAGCTGTTAAAATAACAGTCGCGTTATTTAAAATATTGATGCTGGCGTTGAGGTCACGGTCATGAGAAACCTGACAGTTAGGGCACAACCACTCACGCATTTTCAATGTTAGCTCATCTTTACCAAGGATATGATTGCAGTTTGAACAGGTTTTTGAGCTTGGGTAGAAGGGTCCGACTGATTTCACAACCTTGCCTTGCTCAGTGGCTTTGTAGATAAGCTGTCGCTTAAACTCAAAGAAACCCAAGTCACTGATAGCTCTTGATAGCCGCCTGTTCTTAACCATACCTTTGACATTCAAATCCTCAATCGCAATCACATCGAACTCATTAACCAGACTTGTTGTGATTTGATGGAGAGAATCTTGCCTAATACACCTGATCTTATAGTGCAAACGAGAGAGCTTGGTTTTCGCTTTTTCTCTGTTTTTACTGCCTTTTTTAGTGCGACTGAGCGCTTTGTTTAGCGTTCTTAGTTTTTTAAGGTTTGCTTGAAGTGGTTTTGGCGCTTTAATTTTAGTGCCGTCTGATAAAACCAGTAAGTCGGTAATACCAAGATCAACACCAACGCTTTTACCTGTCTTTTTAGTAGGAATTACAGCTTTTTGTATTTCAACAGCCACACTAACAAACCACTTACCGCCACGTTTAGAGATGGTGGCTGACATGATCTTGCCGTCAAAACGTAAAGCTTCTTTTAAGCGAACCCAGCCCAAGTTTGGGATACGAATGGATTTACCTTTAATGGCAAATTGGTCGTTGGATAAACTGAATCTATCGTCACGGCCTTTTTTACGAGCGGTTGGGTATTTCGCTAAGCCTTTAAAGAAGTTGTTATAAGCATCACCCAACTGCATGATTGCCGCCTGCGGAGCGCATTTGGTCACTTCCAGCATATAGGGGAATAATTCACGCTTAATGGCGTTCAATTCGCGTCTGAGCTTCGCCTGTGAGGGCTTGTTTAGATTTTTAGTATCAACCTCAACGCCTGCGGCCAAACACGCATCACGGTACGCTTTGTCAAGCGCATACTGCCGCTGCCACTCATGCAAAGCCCAGTTGTAGGCTTTTCTCGCCACGCCACAAGCACGAGCAAGGTGATTTGCCTGTACGTTGTTTGGCTTGAGTTCGATAATGTGTCCACGGATCATAATGCTTTTTTAACCGCCTCTATTAATTGTTGGTTTTTCTTGCTGCAAGAGCCGTATAGCCTCGCTGAAAATACGGTGATAATCTCCAATAAATCTTGGGCTAATTCTTGCTCAAAACTCAACTCTTCACCTTGATTGATTATTACCACTTCAACGTCACGAGCCTCACACAACATGAAAACCAGTTCTGCACCAAATCGTAAAAGCCTGTCTTGATGGGTAATTACCAGCCGTTCAACTTTATTGCTCAGTATGTCATCAAGCAGGTCTTTTAAGCCTTTCTTTTTATAATTCATTCCACTACCAAGATCGGTAATCGTCTCAAAAGTCCAGCCTTGCCTGGCACAATAAAGTTCCAAAACTTGAGACTGGCGAAGTAAGTCGTCTTTTTGATCACGACTCGACACACGAGCATAAGCAATGGTTTTTCGGTCTAATTTAGGTGGTGTATTCAAGGAATGCGGTCTGATTTCACTTAAATCATATCGCCTATGCCCGTTTTCGGTTCGCTTGGCGACTAACGTACCATCCTCATCCCAACGTCTTAATGTGGATTGAGCAACCCCGAAATGTTTGGCAGCCTCCCCAATACTAACCAGTTTCCCCATAACTTGCTCTCTATATTATAGATATAATCTATCTATTATAGTAATAAATAGGTAGGTTTGTATATGTTTTATTTAACTGTTTGCAACCCGCCTTGCCATTGTTGCTTGTACTCAAACATATTAACCATCATGCCCCAGCCTTGATCTAAGATTGATTTGTTTAATGCTGATTTGGCTTTGACATGCCGACCTTTTTTCTCCATCGTACCGCTAGCTGATCTCGACATATTGGCGACTTTTAAATCTTCACAGGCAATCATGGCGTGGTTTTTGCTGATCGCGGTAGTGATTTTATGCAAGTAGTCATGGCGAATATTGGCGATGTGATTGTGTAATTTTTGAATCTTACGGTTTTGCCTTTTCCAGTTTTCACTGAACTTTACTTTCTTACTTAATTGACGCTGCAATTTGGCAAGTTTAATTTGATTGGCTTTAAAGCTGTTTTTGGGTTTGATGTATTGACCGTCTGAGGTGGTAATGAGTTTAGTGATACCTAAATCAATACCTATGGCGCTTTTGGAGGGGTGAGTTGGGTTCTCAGATAATGCTCGCTCAGTGCCAAACGACACGTACCAGTGACCTGATTTCTTGCTGATGGTGACGTTTTTAATGGTGCCGATGATATCTTGTGATTTTTTAAATTTTACAAAGCCCACGCCATTAGGTAGTTTGACGCGATTACCTTCAACACGGCAATATTTATCAAACTGAACAAGCCTGATTGAGTCGCAGCCATCGGATTTACGTTTAAATCTTGGCATCAGTTGTCGTAGTTGAATCTCTGTGCCATCACTTAGCTTAAAAAACTTGGGTTTTCGAAACTTCTTTTTGTTTTCTTTGAGCCTAGCATGAACTTTAGGGTCGAAAAATCGTGACCAAGCAGAGGCAAGATCACGTACTTTTTGTTGTAAAGACACAGCATTGGCATGGGTTCTTAAGAAGTCAAAATCAGGATTGTTCTTTAGAACCATGATTTTATTAACCAAGTTGGTGGCATTAATAAATTCATTTTTGGCAAACATCTCAAATGAGATCGCTAGCATTTGATTCCAAACAAAGCGTGCAGAGCCGACAAGATTATTTAGAATAATCTGTTGCTCTGCATTAGGCTCAAGCCTAAATTTATACGCTTTGTTGATTTTCATAACGCCGATTCATTTTTTTTGATATAATATAAACTCTAAAGTTTACAATAATTTATTTCAATATATTATTTGTGTAAAGATATAATATAATAAACGAAACGCTAGGCGAAATTCAATTCCACCCTAACATCAGGTGGAGTCCTTTTTCACGTTTTGATAAGCAATAATTCTGTTTTGGTCTGTCTTGAATTTATATTTATATTGATAAATCATGAACCATTTCAATAAGTCTAAGCCAATATAGTAGTCGGAGATAAAATGAGAGGTTCGTGATAAGGCGACTTCTTTGCTATTTCATTTCTTATTTTAGTTCAATTTTTTAACCCACTCATCCATTAGGAGCTTTTCATGGCTAACGAACGTACTTTATCTATCATCAAACCTGACGCAGTTGCTGGCAACCACATTGGTGCTATCTATGATCGTTTTGAGCAAGCTGGTCTAAAAATTGTTGCCGCTAAAATGCTACAACTTGATGACGAAAAAGCAGGCGGTTTCTACGCTGAGCACGCTGAGCGTCCATTTTACAACGACCTAGTATCATTCATGACTTCAGGTCCAGTATTGGTATCAGTACTAGAAGGCGAAAATGCTATCGCTAAGCACCGTGAAATCATGGGCGCAACCAATCCTAAAGAAGCTGCTGAAGGCACTATCCGTGCTGACTTCGCTAGCAGCATCGATGAAAACGCGGTACATGGTTCAGATTCAGCTGAATCAGCGGCACGTGAAATCAGCTACTTCTTCAATGAAGACGAAGTTTGTGCACGTACGCGTTAATAGCAGCTATTATTTGCAATATTGATTGTTAATAAATAGTATCGCGAGACGGCTTATATCTTATGGGTATAAGCCGTTTTAGCTGTTATATGTAATAACAGTGTCGTTGCTTATTGAAATTCATAGGCGCTTGCCTCATTATTAGATTTACTAGCGTTATCAATCCTTTATCAGCACATTGTCAATATAGATAATTATTTGCATTCTATATAGGACAAATTTTGCGCTCATAACGGATTGCTCAATGCATCATTTAATTGTATAACGACGTTCATGGCTTATGCCAAAAGGTTACCTATTATGTCCACTGTTCAATCACCGATCCAACACACACCCACTAACAAGACGGCTAGTATCAAGATAGTAGATGAGGCGCAGGCCAAGACCAATCTATTAGGGATGACGCAGTCGCAACTTGCCGATTACTTTAAAAGTATCGGTGAAAAGCCATTTCGCTCGACGCAAGTGATTAAATGGATATATCAGCACGGAGTCACTGACTTTGAGCAGATGACCAATCTGAGCAAATCATTGCGGGATAAGTTATCAGCCAATGCCTGCGTTACGCCACCAAAAGTGATTCATCGTCAATATAGTGATGATGGTACGCGTAAATGGGTGTTTGAAGTGACGGGCGGCTCATTGGTTGAGACGGTATTGATTCCAGCGGATGACAGTAAATTAAATGGTCGTAAGACTTTGTGTGTGTCTTCACAAGTGGGCTGTGCGCTAGATTGTAGTTTTTGCAGTACTGGTAAGCAGGGCTTTGAGCGTGATTTAAGCGCTGCTGAGATTATCGGTCAGCTGTGGGTGGCCAATGCCTCTTATATGACTGATAACAATGATAGTCTAGAACACGTTGATCATAGCCTGTGGGAAAACAATGTCACCAACGTGGTCATGATGGGCATGGGTGAACCATTATTAAACTATAAACCAGTGGTTGGCTCAATGGAGCTGATGCTGAGCGATCACGCTTATGGACTATCAAAACGTCGAGTGACCTTGTCAACCTCAGGCGTGGTACCTAAAATGTACCAACTAGCACAAGATATCGATGTAGCACTGGCTATCTCACTGCATGCCCCCAATGATGAACTGCGTAATGAGCTGGTGCCAATTAATAAAAAGTACCCGCTAGAAGAGCTGATTGCCGCTGCAAAAAACTACGTCTATGATGTCAATCCGCGTCATAAAAAGCACGTCACGATTGAGTATGTGATGCTTGATGGTGTCAATGATAGCAATGAGCATGCTCATCAGTTGGTCGTGCTATTAGAAGGGCTACCAAGTAAGATAAATCTTATTCCGTTCAATCCGTTCCCACATGCGTCGTACGATAAGTCAAGCAACAACCGCATTCATGCGTTTAGCAATATACTGAGTGAAGCTGGGTTTGTTTGCACCATTCGTCAAACACGCGGTGATGATATTGATGCCGCTTGTGGTCAATTGGTCGGACAAGTGGCTGACCGTACCAGACGCTCGGCTGCATGGCAACAAAGCATCAAAGATCGTGAAAATGTTTGATACGTTTTGCATATGACAGGATAAATATCCGTCTGTTCTAAAAGAAGCTTAGCTGTCTTTTATCTGTCGCAACGGTAATGAAAATGTATCAATAACGGTCAAGATTGAAGAACATAGCAATTAATAACAACTAAATTGTACTTATAGGGGCTAAATCTATTAAACTGATGCCTCGAAGATCGAATGCATTGAACCACAGTTTTATGATGGCGGCTATGATGACTTCTAAAAATTTTTATCAGTTGGTAGAGCAAAAACCATTTTTTAACCTTTATAAAAAGGCAGGTGTGGTGACGAACCGAGTCACTGCACCGAAGTGCGCATTACTGGCTGCCGCACTCGCATTATCATTGCTAAGTGGCTGTCAGAGTACACCAAACAATGACTTGTCAGGCATCGCGCCTTATCAGACATCCACGAAGCCCAGCGGTGACCGCAACTTAGATCAGCAAGAAATTGCTCGTGTACGTACCTCACTTGCTGCACAATATATCCGCAAAAATGAGCTCGATACGGCGCAGCGTCAACTCGAAAAAGCCTTTGCTGCTGATAGCCGTTACGCGCCAGCCTATGATATGATGGGCGTTTTGTTGCAGCAAGAAGGCAGCCGCATCAATCTTGCAAAAGCCGATCAGTACTTTAAAAAAGCCATCGCGCTGGATAAAGACTTTGTGCAAGCACACAATAATTACGGTGTTTATTTATCACAGATGAAGCGCTATCGTGAGGCGGCAGAGCAGTTTGAGATTGCAGGCGCCTCATTAGGTTATGAAGGCCGTATCGGTGCGTTAGAGAATTTAGGGCGTACATACCTTCAGTTGGGTGACAATAGTGCCGCTGCTAAAGCGTTTTTGCGGGCCCTAGATGGCAATCGCAATAGTATTATTGCTCATATTGAGCTGGTAGATTTATTGCTTGAGCAGCAGCGAGTACCGCAGGCTCAGCGCTTGTATGACGAGACCTTGATATTGGTACAAGGGCAGGGCATCAGTCCTAGATTGCTCCTACAAGGTATCAAACTTGCGGCAGCACAAAACAACATTACAACTCGCCAGCAATTGGCACAGCAGCTTTTATCCGCTTATCCATTGAGCGACGAAGCGAAACAACTTAAGACTTGGCTTAACAATCCAGAGGCACCATGGAAATGATCACCCCATCATCAAACACTCAATCTAACGCTCAGGGATCATTTGGTGCCACGTTGCAGCAAGCCCGTAAAACGAAGCAAGTCAGTTTAGAAGAGGCAGCCGCCGAGTTATTTATCTTAAAACGTCATCTAGAAGCACTAGAGAGCGAAAACTTTGCTGAATTACCGCAAGCGGCATTTGCTCGTGGCTTCGCTATTAACTATGCCAAATATTTGGGCCTAGACTCAGCCAAAATCGCGAGTAGTTTTGATGCCGCTTACCCCAGTGAACTCAAAGCCAAATCGGTCAATAATACTGATACACCATTGCAACCAATGGGCACGCTGCAACGCGATACACACAATCGCATTCGTTTTAATCCGCTATTGATCATCGGTGTGATTGGACTCATTATCTTGGCAGTATTTTTATTCCGTATGGTGAGTAATGCGAGTAAAGAAAATAGCCAAGAGCCTGTCTCTACTGTTGAAGATGTATCTGCTATTGAGCAAGCGCAAGGGGCTGCGATTAGCAATGATGCAAGTGATATCGGTGCGTCTGGCTCTGCGTTGAATTTAGGTGCTGCCAGTGCAGATACGGCTTTTTTAAACGTGAAGTTGACCGATGATGCTGTGGTTAGCATCACGGATGCATCGGGTAATAGTCTCATCAGTGGTTCACAGACGGCAGGTGACTATGACCTAACAGGCGTGCCACCATTTAGTGTACAAATTGATAATATCGATAATGTTAGCTTGATGCTCAATCAAGAAACGGTTGCTTTAGATACTTATGCAACGGATAAGCAAGCTACCTTTGAGCTAGTACCTTAGTCATCATTGGCCTCTTATCGAGCATGATTACTAGCGTTTAATAAAACTACTATACGTCTAAGCTCATTTATATATACAAGCCTGTGGTTTTTCTATTTTTGATTTAAGGATTTATCTATGTCAATGCCATCGCCTATTAACCGCCGTTTGACCAAAAAAATCTATGTCGGCGATGTTGCGATTGGTGGTGATGCGCCAATTAGCGTACAGAGCATGACCAACACTGACACTTGCGATGTGGCGGCAACCGTCGCCCAAATCGAGCGCTGCGTAGAAGCCGGCGCTGATTTGATGCGCGTATCAACGCCGACGATGGATACCGTCAAAGCCTTTGGCGAGATTCGTAAATTGGTGAGCGTACCTTTGGTTGCAGACGTGCATTTTGATCATAAGATTGCCTTAGCAGTGGCTGAAGCCGGCGCTGATTGTTTGCGTATCAATCCTGGTAACATCGGTAGCGATGCCAAGGTGCGTGAAGTGGTTGCTTGTGCTAAGTATCACAATATTCCTATTCGTATCGGCGTCAATGCAGGCTCTTTAGAAAAAGACATTCAGCGTAAGTATACTGAGCCGACTGGGGAGGCGATGCTTGAGTCAGCAATGCGTCATATCGACATTTTAGAGCGTCTTAATTTTGACCAATACAAAGTGTCTGTCAAAGCCAGTAATGTGTTTTTGACATTGGATGCGTATCGCCTGCTATCAGCGCAGATTGATAACCCACTGCATTTAGGTGTCACTGAAGCAGGTGTCTACCGTACTGGTGCTGTCAAATCTGCCATTGCGCTTGGTGGTCTGTTATTAGACGGTATTGGCGATACGATTCGTATCTCGTTAGCGGCTGAGCCTGAAGAAGAAATCAAAATTGGCTTTGATATTTTAAAGTCGCTTAATATCCGCTCAAATGGCGTAAACTTTATCGCTTGCCCAAGCTGCTCGCGTCAAGAGTTTGACGTGATTAAAGTGATGACGGCCTTAGAATCACGTTTGGAAGACATCCGTGAACCAATGGATTTATCCGTGATTGGCTGTAAAGTGAATGGTCCAGGCGAAGCAAAAGAAGCAGATATCGGTATCGTTGGTGCCGCACCAAGATCACTGGTATACCGTATGGGTCAAAAAAGTCATCTTATCGATACCGACAATGTAGTCGATGAAATAGAAAGTATGGTTCGCGCCCATGCAGAAGATTTGGCGAAAAAGCGTGAGAACGAGATTATTCGCGTAAAATAAGTCGCAATGCAAGTATCTGCTTTTTGCTGTGTAAACAAAGGGTAGGCAGCACATTTTTTTTGTTAATACGTAGATAACAATAATAGACATAATTGTTAAATTTTAAGGACATGACCGTATCATGATTAAAGCTATTAAAGGGTTTAATGATATTTTGCCTGACCAATCAGCAAAGTGGCTGCATCTAGAAGCGATATTGGCTGATGTACTTGGTAGATATGGTTATGAGCATATTCGCTTGCCTATCGTTGAGCAAACTGATCTATTCGCACGTGCGATTGGCGGTGCGACAGATATCGTTGAAAAAGAGATGTACAGCTTCACTGATAAATCTGAGCCACCCACGCCTTTGGCCTTGCGTCCTGAAGGTACAGCAGGAGCAGTACGTGCCGTTATCGAGCATAACTTATTGCGTGGGGACACGCCGAAGCTTTGGTACGTTGGTCCAATGTTCCGCTATGAGCGTCCGCAAAAAGGCCGCTATCGTCAGTTTCATCAGCTAGGTGTTGAAAGCTTTGGTAGTGCGCTACCAGACGCTGATGCTGAGCTGATTGCAATGACGCATCTGATGTGGCAAGAACTGGGCCTAAAAGATGAGATGCACTTACAGTTAAACAGCCTAGGTGAGCTTGATGAGCGCCATGCCTATCGCGAAGCGCTGGTTGCCTATTTGACGGACAAAAAAGATCAATTAGACGAAGACAGCAAACGTCGCTTGACGACCAACCCATTACGTATCTTAGATAGTAAAGAAGCGAGTACGCAGGCAGTATTAGCAGACGCACCAAAGCTTGCTGACTTCTTGGGTACAGAGAGTGTGGCGCATTTTGAACAAGTTCAAGCCTATCTGACGGCGCTTGGTATCGATTTTGAGATCAATCCACATCTGGTGCGCGGTCTTGATTATTATAATAAAACGGTCTTTGAGTGGGTAACGGATAAGCTTGGCAGTCAAGCGACGGTATGCGCTGGTGGTCGTTATGACGGTCTGGTTGGACAATTAAAGTCCATAAGTACAAACGATGATAAGTCAGATAAAAAACCTGTAAAATCTGAACCGGCTATTGGTTTTGCGATGGGGCTCGAGCGCTTATTGCTACTGATGGAAGCCGTGGCACCGATTGCTGACAAACCCGCTTGTGATGTCTTTGTCGTGGCGCATCCTGACGTTTATAGTGCAGGTATCAGCTACGCACAAAACCTACGTTATAGTCGTCCAGATGTACGCGTGAAGATGGCAAGTGCAACGAGTCTAAAAGCGCAAATGAAAAAGGCAGATAAGTCCGGCGCAGCATTGACAGTCATCATCGCACAGCAAGAGCTGGATGATAATACCGTCAGTATCAAAGACATGCAGACGGGTGAGCAGCAGACTGTCACACAAGACTGGCTATCGAGTAAAGATAACTTTTCTCGTAAATAATCGTCTTGCAACGCCGCAGTTTTGATTTTGGCATCAGCAATTTAATGTACATTTTATCAGGTAAATATATATGGCTCTGACCCCCAATTCGCCGAATGCAGACAACTCCATGCAAGCGTTAAAGCAGTATGGTAGTTATATTGTCACTGCGATTTTGTTGGCACTGGCTGCTTATTTTGGCTGGACATACTGGCAGAACAACCATGCGCGAGTAGATACTGTCGCCGCTGATCAATATGCCGATATCCAACGACTGAATGAAGAAGTCAGCTTGGCTTCGCAAAATCCAGATCTAGAAGCCGACGCGCAAGAGTCGCTGGTACAGAGCCGCACACAGTTAGACAAAGATATTGATGCTTTAGTCAGTACGCATGGTGAGTCAGTTTATGCATGGCAAGCGCTGATGATAAAAGCTCGCCAACAGGTCGATAATGATGATTTTACGGCGGCAGCTGAGACATTTAAGCAAGCACTCGCCATTGATTTGGATGATGCCGGTCTAAAGGCAATCACTCAGCTGCGTTATGCCAAGACGTTACTGGCGACAGGCGATGCAGATGCGGCCTTGTCAGAGGCCAACAACGATATGCCAAGCTCGTTTGAAGCCAGTCAGCAAGAGCTGCTAGGTGATATTTACTTGGCACAAGACAATAAAGAATCAGCGATTAAGTCTTACAATAATGCTTGGGAGCTATTACGTAGCCGCCAAGAAACGCGTGCAGTATTGGCCTTAAAGATGGAAAGCTTGGGTATCACTCCTGAGCCAATTGCTGGGCCCACCAGTCTTATCCAAGAATCAGCGACTCCTGAGCAGCCATTAGTGGTTGAAAACTCAGAAAATACGAGCGTTGAAGCTGCTCAGTAAATAACTAAGTTCAGTAGGTCACTAAGCTCAGTAAATAACTAAGTTCAGTAAATCACTAAGCTAGTATTGAGCAGTAGCAATCGATTAAATGCTTTTTGATATGACGTCATAATGACTAATGTGCTGTTGGCCAATGTACCAATTAATAATAATTCATTTGTAGTGAGAACATATAATGACTCAATCTATTCGCTCTAGCAAAATGTTAAAAACTACGTTAAGTAGTCAGACTATCAAGAAGACAGTCATGCATGTGGCAGTACTTGCCGTAATGAGCACTGCAGTGATTGGGTGTAACCGCGGCATCAAGCCAGTGGTTAATGACCCAGTAAAATTGGTACAGATTGCGCAACCGATCAGCGTGCTCCAGCCAGTATTTAGCACCGATGTAGGTAACAAAAAAGCCAGTAAGAAAGACCCTCTAGATTTGCAAGTTGGTTACGCCAATGGGCAAATCGTTACGGCATCACGCGGTGGTGATCTGATAGGGTTTAATCAGGCAGGCGAGCGCTTATGGTCGGTTAACGTCGGTGATCAGATCACAGGCGGTGTGGCGTTGGATGCGCTGAGTCAGACAGCGGTTGTGAGTACTCGCAATGGTCAAGTAATGGCGTTTGATACTATGACTGGCGCAAAACGCTGGCAGCAGCAGTTGTCAGGGTCGGTTTTATCCCCAGCGCTTATCAGTAATAATCGTGTGGTATTATCAGCGAATGATGGCTTCTTGCATGGCTTATCGCTACAGACTGGTGAATCAGTGTGGCAGTTTGCGACGCAAGTACCAGCGATCAGCGTGCGCGGTAGTGCGGCACCAACTTTGCTAGATAATGAAACGGCATTGTTGGCGACTGCTGATGGTCGTTTGCATGCAGTCACCGTTGATAATGGCTTACCAAAGTGGTCAAGACGTGTTGGCATTGGGTCTGGAAGCAGCGAAGTTGAGCGCATGAGCGATGTCGATGGCAAGCCTATCGTGGATAAAAATCAGCTGTTTGCGATTAGTTATAGTGGTCAGCTATTAGGTATTGATTTGGCCTCACGTCAAGTGATGTTCGTCAATGAGCTTGCTAGTTTAAAAGCACTTGCCGTCAACCCTCAGCAAGTGATTGCTACTAGCCTAGATGGTAAAGTGGTTGCCTATGATCGCAATAGTGGCGAGACATTGTGGGAAAGTGAGGCACTGGCTTATCGTGACCTAACCAATCCTGTCATGATTGGCAATTATATTGCAGTCGGTGATTTTGACGGTGTGGTACATTTATTTGACCCTGCTACTGGCAATATTGTTAGCCGCGTGCAGACAAAAGGGACGTTGACGAACTTGCAAGTACAAGGCAATCGCCTGATGACTCAAAGCACGTCAGGACAAGTTGCTATCTGGCAGCTAACGCGCTGATAAAACAGTACACTGGTTTTTATCTACAAAACACAAACGCTGCTTAGTCAGCGTTTAGTGCCTTGTGTAAATCGCTTGTTTAAGTACAGGCTTTCGCGTACTCTATGCGACCGATGTGCTAACCATATATACTATATATAATTTAGTCGTCCCAATTATTTTTTAGCCAAAAAATAGCTAGCTACTATTTTTGCTATTGTTTTATCATTCATTTTAATTTGCGGTTAAGTGCAGCCCTATTCGTTACTATTGTTATATCAGTGGTCATAAGAATAATTGTACTGTCCGTCATTGTGCCTTTCACTGAGAGTAACCCATGAGTATCAAGCCTGTGGTCGCCTTAATTGGTCGTCCAAACGTCGGTAAATCCACCTTATTTAATCAGTTCACAAAAAGTCGGCAGGCATTGGTTGCTGATTTGTCGGGATTGACTCGTGACCGTCAATACGGTGATGCAACTTATGAAGATAAGTCATTCATCGTTGTGGATACTGGTGGTATTGGTGAAGCAGATGACGGCAGCGGTAATATCGATGACTATATGTCTGAGCAGTCGCATACCGCGATTCACGAAGCAGATATCATTGTATTTGTCGTTGATGCTCGTGCTGGTATGATTGGTGCTGATGCTGAGATTGGCAAGTTTTTGCATACCCTAGGCAAACCGGTCTATGTCGTTGCCAATAAAGTTGATGGCGTTCATGATTCAGCGCCAGCGGAGTTCTATGCACTAGGATTGGGTGAGCCTTATCCGATGGCAGCCAGCCATGGTCGCGGTGTAGGCAACTTGCTTGAAGTCTTAACGGCTGATATGCCCGAGCAAGAGAATATCGTAGAGCCAAGAGGGTTGAAGCTTGCCATCATTGGTCGTCCAAACGTTGGTAAATCAACGCTGGTTAACCGTCTGTTGGGTGAAGATCGAGTGGTGGTATTCGATATGCCTGGTACGACACGTGATAGTATTTATATCCCTTATCAGCGTGAGGGCAGAGATTACGTATTGATTGACACGGCTGGTGTACGTCGCCGCGGTAAAATCGATGAAAAAGTAGAGAAATTCTCTGTTATCAAAACTTTGCAAGCGATTGAAGACTCTAATGTAACTGTCATTGTCATTGATGCGCACGAAGGTATTGTTGACCAAGATTTGCATATGATTGGCTATGCGCTTGATGCTGGTCGTGCTCTAGTCGTAGCAATCAACAAGTGGGATGGTTTGACGCCAGATCAAAGAGACTATATTAAGCTTGAAATGGATCGTCGTTTTAACTTTATCCCATATGTAAAAGTGCATTTAATATCAGCGCTACATGGGACTGGTGTGGGTAATTTATATCCATCTATCTTGCGTGCTTACAAGTCTTCAATGTTTGAAGTCTCTACCAATCGCTTGACGCAAATCTTGCAAGATGCTGTCACTGCCAATCCGCCGCCAACTGTTGCTGGTCGCCGCATTAAGCTACGTTATGCACATATCGGTGGTCACAATCCGCCTGTTATCGTAATCCATGGCAATCAAACCAGCGCGCTTCCTAAGAGCTATCAGCGTTACTTAGAGAACCAATTCCGTCAAGTGTTTAAGCTTGAAGGTACGCCGCTCAACGTCATCTTTAAACAAAATGACAATCCATACGCCAATAAGAGCGACACGCCAACCAAGGCAAAAACACAGCAATTGCGTCAGCGTGAGCGCAATCGTGCGAAGAAATTCACTACTAAAGATAAAAAGTCTCGTTAATCGCACAATCTGCTATGACTTATTTTATCGTGCAACCCAGCACGGTAAAATAAAAAAGCACTATAATCATATAGTGCTTTTTTAGCAGTTCAGTATACTCGTTAATTACCTCAATCTTTCGCTTATCACATCTCTCAAATACCTGTAATATAAGTAAAACTTTTCTTGACTCAGTAGAGTGATATGAACAATCGTTCGTCTCAAACCATTTCTATGCTTATTTGGCGCTCTGTTGGACAGGCCGTAATTTTGGCTCTGCTGGCAGGCTTTGTATTGCCTTTTATTTATGGTTTGGTGCATCACTACCAAGAAAAACATCAGCATATACAGCAATTAGCCTCGTTACTAACAACCAGTGCATCGACACCAGATGGTGCTGACGTCGTCGCTGAGCAAGTGAATGTTTTATTAGAAAATGAGCCGAGCATTCAGAGTATTGTGTTTTATTCCACATCCCAGCCTATCAACGATATCAGCCAATCACTAGATGACTGGAAAAATGCTTTATTTGCCGATACGGTCAGCTTCAACTATCCTGTCGTTAGTAAGTACGAAGATTTTGTGAGTGTCAGACTCAATAAACCCACATCTAATCAGCAGCTAGCGACAGATCTGTCTGAGAGTATGAGCACATCATCAGTTACGGATGAATCGATCGGTAGCACGAATAGGAATAACAGGCTGATTGGCTATATCAACATCACCATGGATGTGAAAGTACTGCGTTCATATTGGTTTCGTAGCATTATTCCGTTGTGGCTGACCACGTTACTACTGACTATTATTTCAGGTATATATATCTTCCGAAAGCTGAATTGGCCGGTCAAAGATATCGAAGCATTAAATGGTGTCTGCGGTATTATCATCAAAAACGCAGAGCTAGAGCAGCTACCTATTATTCCGCAGCGCTTTAACTTTCAAGAGCTGACACAAATAAAAAAGGCCTTGGCTATCTTGTTTGATCGACTGCAAGAGGCCAAGCAAGGATATGATACGCTTGCTGCCTTTGAGCAGCAACTACATAACAAAGATGTCTCGCTTGATGTGCAGTTGCATAATTTTCAAAGCATGATTACCCATGAACTAAAAACATCGCTCAATGCTATCGTGGGCGGGCTACAGTTATTGGACTATGAAACCTTAACTAGAGAGCAAAAAGACGCTGTCGAAATTATTAGCAATGGCAGTGATAAATTGGTGCTATCACTGGATCATATTATTCAATTAAATCAGATACAAAAAGGACAAATAAAAATTCATAACAATGAATTTAGTCCGCTACAGTTGATATCTGATCTTTTGATAAAGTTTGAACCTATAGCCAATCAACAAGGCTTAGCGTTAACCAGTAATATTCATCATGTAGATTACAGTCTTTATGGCGACTCAGCAAAAATTCAACAAATATTATCCATACTAGTCAGTAATGCCATTAAATTTACTCCTACTGGACAGGTAGTGATCACGTCACAACTGACGCATTTTGATAAAAGTAATCGTTGGAAAATCAGTGTCAAAGATACGGGCATCGGTATTGATAGCAATCATATTGATGATATTTTCAATCCTTTCTTTCAGGTGGATTCGTCACAAACGCGCCAGTATGAAGGCTCAGGTGTGGGCTTGCCTGTGGTTAAGCAATTGGTGCAGCTCATGGGGGCGACCATCGAAGTTGATAGTACCTTGGGATCAGGGACGCAGTTTACGTTGACGTTAGTAATGCCAAACCAACAACAATCTCGCCAGCAGCGGCTCTTAAATGGGCTAACGATTATTTATTACTATGATCAAGAGACGGGTGCGTTATTCAATGAGCTAGAGTATCTGGGCGCTACGGTGATCTGTCACCAAGACGTACAGCAAGTGATGAATGAGATAAGAGCACAGAAGGTCGATATGGTGATGTTCGCTGAGGACGTGCTCGCGGACAAAGCTGAGCTGTTAGCCAAGCTTATTCGTCAACATGAGCGCAAAGAAAGTGGACAGCGTGCAATGTTAATATATTGGTATCCACAGCATCAAGCGCGTTATGTCGATAATTTCGAGTATGGTTTAAAAGCAGCTGGCATCGATTACTGTCATAGTACGACTTATGAGCACAAGGCTTTGAGTGACTTGTTAAAACGTTGGTTAGTATGGATCTAAAACACTATAAAAAAATACGTTTGGCTTTTTAAAATCGCCTAGCCCATTAGATGTAATTTCCTGATAAAAAGCACAAACAAGCCAGGATTTTTTTACAACAAATAAAAAAGACGCCCAATTTTAAGGCGTCTTTTTTATTATGTGATTTTCTTATAATGAGAGTCTTTGCTCTAGCTATCTATTTATAAAAATAGAGCAGTTCTTAGAACAGATTCTGCGCCCAGCGTACGATATGTTGCCAAGTACGGCTCAAGAATCCTGACTGTGCGACATCATTAGTGGCAATAATAGGGACAGATGCGACAGCTTTACCATCAATAACGGCCATCATCTTGCCGATTTCTTGACCTTTCTTAATCGGTGCTTCTAGGCTGTCAGGAATATCAACCACGGTCGTGATTTTATTCTTCTGCGTTTTACTGGTTAGGATTTGTAAGTTATCACCTGTTGCCAGTTCTACCTCATCGGCTTCTCCGAACCATACTGGAACTTTGCTAACGAACTGACCAGCAGGTGCTTTGGTCACTGTGGTGAAGTGGCCAAAGCCCCAGTTGAGTAGTTCACGCGACTGATCAGCACGAGCCTGCTGGCTCTTGGTGCCCATGATGACAGAGATGAGGCGCATACCGTCGCGGTTACTCGAAGCGACTAAGCAATAACCTGCCGCATCAGTATGGCCCGTTTTTAGACCATCAACGGTAGGATCGGTTGCGAGTAGGGCGTTGCGGTTGCCCTGAGTGATACCATTATAGGTAAACTCTTTTTCGGAATAAATACTGTAGTAATCACCGCTGTTTTTGACAATAGCGCGAGCAAGTTTGGCCAGATCCAGCGCTGATGCCTCATGCCCTTCAGCAGGCATGCCAGTAGAGTTGACGAAATGAGAGTTTTCCATACCAAGCTTTTGCGCTTGCTCATTCATCAATATTGCAAATGATGCTTCGCTACCCGCGATATGCTCAGCCATGGCTTTTGACGCATCATTACCTGATTGAATGATGATACCGCGTAGCATATCGATGACACTAGCGGTCTTATTGACTGGCACATACATGCAAGACTGACTGCTGCTACCACGGCACCATGCATTTTGGCTCATGAGTACTTGGTCGTCTTCTTTGAGGTCGCCTGATGCTAAGCGCTGTTCGATGATATAACTGGTCATCATTTTCGTCAGAGACGCTGGCGGTAATGACTCATTCGCATTTTTTTGAGCCAAGATCTCACCAGTATTATAGTCCATCAATACATAGGCGGTATTATCCATCTCAGGTGGTTGTATGGCTGCGTTTGCCATCACTGCACTCATTGAGATACTTACACCAACGACCAGCTGTACTAGCTGATTTTTTACACGCTTTACTGTCATATATCATTACACCGCATCATGGAACCAAATGTATCTATCGCTTGTATTCACTGTCAATTTTCATACATTATTTTAAGCAGCATGCCTTAAACATCATGTCTAAAATAATGTATTAATCAAAACAAGAACGACTGTACGATAGACATAAAATTAACGCCTTATCTTAGCAAAATGCCAACCGATGGGGAATCGATAAATGCAAAAAAGTAAGGCATGAATAAAAAGAAAAGCGAGTAGGTATAGTGAATTCAGTATAAAAACGATACAGTGGGACTGGGATAAATTTTTCGCAGCATCGAGCAGCCTAGGCACAGCACGCAAGGAAAATTTAGACCAGTTCCACCTTGATATATAATGTATCTGTTTTATTTAGGATTGACTATATTAAGTGTTTGCTCTTACTAACCTATAGATAGCTTTTGATCAGCATAAATTCAACGACCACAAAAAAGCTTGCTGTCATTCCGCTTTTGGTTTATAAGCGCAATGACAGCAAGCTTTTTTGTTCATTAAACTTAATGGGTAAGTGTAGAGTATTGTTCTTAACGATGATGAGAGTAGAGCTCCAGAAAGAACAAGACCATGGTTTATTGTCGTTAATTATGACGGGCTTTTCTAGCGCTCAAGACGGCTCTCTACGCTTACACGCTTTTTAGCGATTAATATTCTGCGTTCGCCAAATCTTCACATAGTGCTTTATTTTCTTGCTTTGAAAAGCCCATTGTCCAGCTACGAATACCTTGCAGTATCTGACGATAGTCTTGCTGCGTTGACAGGTATTGAATCGCTGCTTTTGGATCTTCTAACGAAGGCATCAGCTCATGCAATTGCACGGTATAAGACTTATAAAAACGTTGTTTTTGATTGCCGTTCAGCATTGATGGACAGATCTCTGATAGTACCTGCATCACAGCAATTTCATGCTTTGTGATATTAATGCCAGACATATCTAGCGGAATAGTGGTCGCAGGATTGTTTGCAGCATTAGACGCTTGAGACAGCACGGCAACAGACGTTATCAGTCCTGCCAGCCCGATTTTTGAGGCGGTCTTTGCTATCACAGAAGCTATAGATAATATCGATTGATTCTTCATTCAGTATTACACTCGCTTATCTTTATTTGATGGTGATATGTTAATGGGTAAAAAAACAAAAGTCACATAAAATATTGATTTATGTGTAGATATCTTGTGAGCCAAAGGCATTTTACAGCAACATATCAGTAGCATATACCAATGAAGTCACATCAGTATAAACGCATCAGTCTGTATTATTGTACGGTGTTGCATATTGTAACGCGTTGCCTTATTTCTCTCATTTCGACTCCATTTGAGGCAAATAATATAACAATAGACAAAAATGCCAGACGGTTTTTGGTCAAAGACTGAGTTCGGGATTATCTATTGTTCAGGTATAATCGCTCGGGCTATCAAGATAATTTAGTTTTAATGTACTGATATCACAAGGCTTTCAAGAGTAATCGCCAAATTTTTTATTTTATATACTGGGGCGTGTTGAACATTCGACCAT
>NZ_DDNS01000047.1:1365-10999 GCF_002341255.1 Psychrobacter sp. UBA2514 | reverse complement strand
TTACAAATCTCGCTAAGGCATCTGCATTATCGTCGCTTTGTGCCTTATCTGGAACAATTTTAGCGATCAGTAGTGCCTATTTGCAAATGTTCAACACGCCCTAGCCTTTGGTTGCTATTTTTATACGAATAAAGATATGGTACGGTAGCAAAACTTTCTACTAGAAAGACGGTTTGACACAAACATACTGAGCTGACATGAAGATTTTAATTAGTAATGATGATGGGGTGTATGCGCCGATTATTGGCACTGTCTCAAGCACTATCCACCATCGGTGAGGTCGTGGTAGTCGCACCAAACGAGGAGCAGAGTGGCTATGCTAGTGCATTGAGTGTATCAAAGCCATTGCATACGCATCAATTGCCATCGGGATTTATAGCGGTCAATGGTTCACCAGCTGATTGTGTCCATCTGGCGCTGCATGAGCTATACCGTGACGTGGATTTTGACTGTGTCATTACAGGTATCAATTCAGGTGCAAACTTAGGACAGGACGTGATGTTTTCTGGTACCTTTGGCGCAGCATTGACCGCGCAGTTATTGGGCATACCTGCTATTGCCACGTCTTTGGTAGGTGGCGGCGTAAAAAATGGCGGACAAGAATCAGCCAGTGATTATCAAGTGGCGGCAAATGAAGTTGTCAAATTGCTCACTGATACCTCGATTTTAGAGTTTCTCAAAAGTTTGCCCTATCATGTATTAAACGTTAATATTCCTGATGTGGATAGCAGCAGTGATATCAAAGGGCGAAAGGTTACCTCGTTGGGACACAAGCAGATCGCCCGGCCCGTGCGTCATATGATTGACCCTCGCGGCCGAGATGCGTATTGGCTGTCTTTACGAAAATGTAAAAACAGCAAGCACAAAAATGAGCGACCCTTAGACATTTCAGCTAAATCAACCAATCAAAAAAATGTTGTATTAACATCGGGCATGACGGATGATCAAGCAGTGGCGGCAGGATACATCAGTTTGTCGCCAGTACGTCTACATCATACCCCAGCGCGGGCATTGGATAAGCTTTTGGCACTAGATTTATAAGTTCGATAGGATATGATTATCAATGACATAGGTGATAATCACCATATCGCTTGCTGTGCGAGTGATATAAATCATCTGCTAGATCGCTAATTGTAGTAACAATATCTTGAGGCTTTTGAGTGATATCAAGCGCTTTTGGATGATAAAACAATAGATAAGCAACACAAAGAACAGGAACCTTGTATGAAAAGAATCATGACCGGATCGCACCTTGCTAAGGCGGCGTTGATTGGCACTATGGCAGTTGCTACCTTGTCTGTAGTCGGCTGTGCAACCAAGCCTACTTATCAATCACCAAACCAAGTAGGTCCTAAGATTATTACCAACGCACAAGGCGTCCCTAACTACCATCGCGTACAACGTGGCGATACGGTCAGCCAAATTGCGGCGCGCTATCGTCTTAACTATCGTCAGATTGGCGCACTAAATAATCTGGACAGTAAATATACGATTTATAGTGGGCAATGGCTCAAACTATGGCAGGGCGGTGCAGCGACCACAGCGAGTAACAACAGCTATAGCAGACCAGCACAGTCGCAACCAACTTATATCCCACCTGTAACCCAGTCTCGAACGCCAGCATACGAGGCAACTGCCAATTCGACCTTTGGTTATGATTATCCTACTCGCAATCCAGTGACGCGTAACATTGATCCAGCGGCGGGCAATATGGGCATGTGGTTTGCTGGTAATGTCGGTGATCCAGTACTTGCTAGCCAATCAGGAACGGTGCTTTACTCAGGCAACGGTCTACCAGAATATGGCAACTTGATTATGATCCGCCATAGTGATGATTACATCACGGCCTACGCACACAATAGCCAATTGCTGGTAAAAGAAGGGGATACGGTACAGCGTGGCCAGCGTATCGCGACGATGGGTAGCAGTGGTCAGACCAATCAAGTGGGGCTGGAGTTCCAAGTTCGCTTAAATGGCAATCCGATTGATCCACGTACGGTACTTGGGCGTTAGTATTGAGCCATGTCGCTGATGGCTGGGCGGCTTTGGTCCATTTTATTTATTTATGTTTGAGACTTTTTATGAGATTAAAAAAACAATACTTCACTCTTAT
This sequence comes from Psychrobacter sp. UBA2514, assembly GCF_002341255.1. NCBI lineage: Bacteria > Pseudomonadati > Pseudomonadota > Gammaproteobacteria > Moraxellales > Moraxellaceae > Psychrobacter > Psychrobacter sp. UBA2514. The sequence continues at coordinate 8,886 of NZ_DDNS01000047.1, read as the reverse complement.
GCCGGCATTAGTGATGGTCGGGTGTACAAGTCAACAAGCCATGCAAAAAAAGCCTGTCCGTCAAGGTGGCGTTGAGATTACTCAAACCCAAACCGTGCAGGTCAAGCCAACACCAGCGCCAGTTATTAAGCCGCAGCCCGCCCCAAAGCCAAGCTATAGCAGCTTTTCTGATTGGAAGTCAGACTTTTCTATGCGTGCAATATCTTCAGGCTATGATGCGGGAGTCATTCGCCGATTACTCGATTCCGCTTATCTGAATCAGCAAGTTATCTCATTAGACTCAGGACAGCCTGAGTTTTCTAAGATGCCATGGGAGTATGTGGACTCCGCTGTCTCTAGTGGGCGTGTGAGCGTAGGTAAGCGCAAGTTTGCAGAGCAACGTGCGTTCTTGTCTCAATTAGAGTCGCAGTATGGCGTTGATGCAGAGGTGATCGCAGCGATATGGGGTATGGAGTCATCATATGGCGCGGTCACGGGTAGCAGCGATTTGCCAAGCTCGCTTGCCAGTCTGGCCTACGATGGTCGTCGTCAAGAATTTGCAGAAGCTCAGCTATTATCCTTAGCGACGCTACTCCAGCGTGGCGACGTATCATGGTCGCAATTAGATGGTTCTTGGGCAGGCGGCATGGGACAAACGCAGTTTATTCCTGAGACTTGGCTCAAGCAAGGCGTTGATGGTGATGGCAACGGTCACCGTAACCCTTGGGCCACAGGTGATGCACTCGCTTCTACTGCCAACTATCTGAGCAACTCAGGCTGGGTGCGCGGTCTAGCACCTTTTTATGAGGCGACTGTACCTGCTTCGTTTGATTATTCACTGATGGGGAGTAAGCAACCTGCAGCCAGATGGGCGGCGATGGGTGTCGATACGATAGATGACGTCTATTTAGATGCCAATACTCAGATGGAGCTATGGTTGCCAGCGGGTAAAGATGGTCCCGTATTGCTGCTAAGCCCAAACTTTGATGTTATCAAGGTTTACAATAACTCGTCGAGTTATGCGCTAGGGGTGAGCCTATTGGGCAAAACGATTGATGGACAAAGTGGTCTGCGAAAATCATGGCCCCGCTATGAGCGTCCGTTATCAACCACGCAAGTGACCAACTTACAGCGCCGTCTGACGAGCATGGGTTACGATACCAAAGGGGCTGATGGCATTGTAGGTACCAACACGCGCATGGCATTTCAGCGCTGGCAGGCGGATAATGGGCAAACGCCAGATGGATTCATCACTCAAAATAGCGCCTCTTCATTGGCTGGCTGGTGAGGTAAGCTGACGGTATTTATACACCGTATGAAGGTCACGATTCATAAACACTTTTAGCTATTATAAATCAGTCATTAATCATCAATTAAGCATGTTACCTTGCTCTACAAAAAGCACCTTGCCAAGGTGCTTTTTTTGCCTCAGGCTATGTCTGATTTTGCTGAAATTTATTGAATGGATAAATATTGTGATAATCATCAAATATTTGAGTTGGCTTGATCTCGCAATCTTCAAAACTTATCAGAACAAGGTTAATACAACAAAATCGATACTGTGAATGATAGACTCTAAGGACAGCTTTTAATAATAAAGATTCAATCACAAATAATGAGAACGATCAAAAGAGCATACCTTTATGATTACTATGGAAGAATTACAAGCGGCAATAAAGCTGCGTATCAATGATTATAATGATGTGGATTTTCCGCTGCACAAAAGAGCCGTCAATATCTGTGATCTATTAGACAGCCGTAACCACATACTCGCGCAAGATATTTCATCACCTTTTGATGTGCCAAGACAGAATCTATCTGCTATGGATGGTTATGCCATTGCAAAAGGAAGTGAGCTGTCAGAAGGCAAGACGATTGAAATCATTGGTGAGTCTCAAGCAGGCAGTGCCTATGCTGGTGAGACAAAAGCAGGGCAGGGTGTGCGTATTTTTACTGGCGCGGTCGTCCCTGACTGTTGTGATACAATCATTATGCAAGAAAATACCAATTTTGCTGATATCAAAGCGACCATTGATAAGACTCAGCCGTACAGCATCACTCTCACGCAAACGGCCGAAACCAACGATAATATCCGTGCGCAAGGCGAAGAGGTTGAGTCTGGCGAAGCTGTGCTAAAGATAGGAAAACGAATTAATCCTGCCGATATCAGCTTGCTGGCAAATTTAGGTATCAGCGAAGTGAGCGTGTTTCAACCACTCGTCGTCGGTGTGCTCGCGACAGGCGATGAGCTCGTCGCTATTGGCGATGAGCTGGAACATTTAGCCCAAATATATAATTCAAACACCCCAACGCTCAAAAGCTTACTGTCTGGTTTACCTATAATCATTCGTGACTATGGCATCATTCCTGATGATTTGGATAAGACGACAGCTGCGGTCAACGAAGCCATGCAAGACTGTGATGTGCTCATATCGACAGCAGGTGTCTCAGTCGGCGATTATGATTTTCTGACGACGGTGATCGAAACGCTTGGGCAAATCAACCACTATAAAGTGGCGATGAAACCTGGTAAGCCTTTCGTATTTGGCGAGTTAAATAAAAATCTCGATAAGCCCGTATTGTATTTTGGTCTACCGGGTAATCCGCTCTCCACAGTTGTGGGCGCGCTACAGTTTGTGATACCCGCATTATGGCAGATGTCAGGTGCGAGTGTGTCCGAGCAGCCGATGCCGCTAACGATCAACGCTAAACTCACAAATGACATCAAAAAGTTCCCTGGCCGCAAAGACTTTCAGCGCGGCGTCTTGTCACAAGATGAGGCGGGTCATTACCAAGTGGAATGCTTTTCAAGTCAACAATCACACAGAATAAAACAGCTGAGCCGCGCCAATTGCTTTATTGTATTAGACAAAGACAGTGGCAACGTAGTATCTGGTGGTGAGGTTACCGTACAGCCGTTTCCTTGGTTGCATCGCTAATTCACCGTTTGCCAATCTGCTATAAAATGATGGAACGAAATTAAAAAGCAATCTAGCAATGGGATGCTAAGCACGAATAATAAAGTAACGCTTATGGTAAGCAATACTGATGGCAGTAATATATGAATGACAACAATATCAAAATAGACAGCCCAAAACTGTATTCTCCTGCGTCAGCACCTGTGCTGTCTGACAGCTATATACCGTCTAATTTAGTGATGCCGATTGATCAGGCAACCCAAATCCATCAGCCTTTAACGGATGGGTTTGCACGGCGTCTGACATATCTGCGTCTATCTATTACGGATTTTTGTAATTTTCGCTGTGAGTACTGCTTGCCAAATGGCTATCAAGGCAAACGTCCTGACGATGAGTTGAGCGTTTCTGAAATTGCGACATTGGTGCGCGGCTTTGCGCAAGTAGGTACCAAAAAAGTGAGAATTACAGGCGGTGAGCCATCCATTCGCCGTGATGTTGTCGAAATTATCGACACGATCAAGCAAACGGACGGTATTGAAACAGTAGCGATGACCAGCAATGCTTATAAGTTGGGTAAACATTTAGCCAGCTGGCAAGCGGCTGGACTTGATCAGCTCAATATCAGTATGGACAGTTTTGATGCGGCCACTTTTCACAAAATGACAGGTTTTGATACTTTACCGCAGATACTGGCAGATATGGATACCTTGCTAGAAACGACGGATATCAAACTTAAAATAAATAGCGTCTTGATGGCAGAGACTGCCTTTGAAAACCTAATCGCCGCGATCGACTATGTCAAAGACAGGCAAGTAACGTATCGTTTTATTGAGTTTATGCAGACCAGTGACAATAGCGACTTGTTTTTTGCCCAACATGCTCAGTCTGATATCATCACGGATTATTTGTTAGAGCATGGTTGGCAGCCACACGAGCGTGGCAGTGCCGATGGTCCAGCGGTCGAGTACAGTCACCCTGATTATGTCGGCCGTATTGGTATGATTGCCCCTTATGCGGCGCACTTTTGTGATACTTGTAACCGCTTGCGAGTCAGTAGTCAGGGCAAGGTGCATCTGTGCTTATTTGACCAAGGTAATTACGATATTCGTCCATACTTACAACAAAACGATATCCAAGGACTGGTAAACACTTTACATAGCTTTATGCCGATTAAGCCTGAGCATCATCATCTGCATGACTCGAACAGTGGTATCATGCACAATCTCTCGATAATCGGTGGTTAAGGCATTCTGAGTCTCTAATTCTGATGATAACTGATGCTGTTTTTGCTATCGCTTTTCCGACATAAGCTTTTTTTAATACATTTATAAAATTATATCTATAAAGGATCTTTTATGAGTAAGCCTGCTGCACCATTTACCCCTCTTAATATTGCGGTATTGACTGTTTCTGATAGCCGTACGCTGGCAGAAGACACGTCAGGTCAATATCTAGCCGATAGCTTGACCGAGGCTGGACATCATTTGGCAGACCGTCAGCTGATCACTGATGATATTTATCAGATTAGAGCGGTCATTAGTGGCTGGATTGCCAGTCCAGACGTGCACGCGGTCATTACAACAGGTGGTACAGGGTTCTTTATTAGAGATAGCATGCCAGAAGCTGTCAGCGTACTATTTGATAAGTCGATTGATGGTTTTGGTGAGATGTTCCGTTTGATCTCAAAAGACGAGATTGGTATGTCTACGGTGCAGTCGCGGGCAGTGGCTGGTATGGCCAATGGTACCGGTATCTTTTGTCTACCAGGTTCATCTGGCGCGTGCCGCACAGGGTGGGAAAATATCCTAAAAGAGCAGTTTGATAGCCGTACTCGTCCATGTAACTTTGTGCCGCATTTTTTGGCACAAAACCCCAGTCATGACTGATTTATAAACAATTGATGATAAATGATTGATGATAAATGATTAAGCCATAACGGCTATTTAACCAAAAATGACAGGCAATGGCATAATGATGGGTTGCTCGAATAGGCTGGACAACTTGGCAGGTATAGTTATTTTAGCTGGCGGAGCATCCAAACGTATGGGAACACCAAAGGCGACGCTCACTCTGCCGACAGGTGAGCAGCTGCTAAATTATCATGTTCGTCATGCCAGCGAGTTGCAAGTTCCTATTTTGATTGCGGATAATGGGCGAGGCTTTTATGTTGATTCAGATGCTACTTTGAACAAACCCAGTTCGCCCGTTATGCCTATTGCTGACTACGTTTCTGATTTTGACGCGGATAATGATGAGCAGATTCGTACAGGCGGTGCGTTGGTTGCTATCGAGTCAGCATTGCAAACATTGACTGGCTCGAATAATCTGTTTACAACTAACAATCAGCGCGCATCGTGGCTACTGGTGATGAGTTGTGACAGCTTAATACCTGCCACTGATCTATGGCAGAAATTGCAACAAGCAATTAATACAGCGGCTAATAGGCGCGTCATTTGCTTAAAAGATGACAGTCATTTATATCCGTTACTAGGGCTGTATCATTTAGCTATTGAACCCGATTTGAAAGCTTATATTGATAGTGGTCAGCGCCGAGTCATGCCCTTTATTCAGCCGATGGTAAAAACCTTGCCATTTACTCAGGACTGGCAGCATTTGACCAATTTTAATATGCCTCAAGAGTTTGAACAGGCGTGTGCCGCGCTACCAACATAATAAAAATACTGATAAAGAGATTACTAAGAGAAGGCGATATCAATGAGTAACAGCGTTCAGACAAATCATCAATCTGCTTTATCACACTTAGATGGTAATGGTGACATCACGATGGTTGATGTCAGTGGCAAGACCGCAACGACGCGAGAAGCGAACGCGACTGGGCAAGTTCGTTTTCCGAGCGAGATTTATGCGCAGATCAAAGCGGCTGATGGGATGACCAAAAAAGGCAGCATTACGCAAACGGCACATATTGCCGGTATTATGGCTGCCAAACGCACGCATGATATGATACCGCTTTGTCATCCGCTGCCGCTAGATAAGATCGGCCTCACCTTTGTGTATAATGATGCGCTGAGCAGTATCACCGTCAGTGCTATAGTCAAAGTCACGCACAAAACGGGGGTTGAGATGGAAGCGCTAACCGCCGTGAGCGTTGCCTGCTTGACCATCTATGATATGACTAAAGCACTATCACATGACATCGTTATAAATGATATTCACCTGATTAAAAAAACAGGTGGCAAGTCAGACTATACTCATGCTTAGTGTGATAAAAAACCTAATCAATGACTAAAGATATATTGGATATCAAGCAAGGACGCTTGCAAAGAAGGGAGAGATTTATGGGTACTATCGATGTGACAACCGATATCGAATCAACGATGGATATCAATGTCATGTATTTCGCCAGTTTGGCAGATGAGGCCAACTGTCAGCAAGAGACTGTCAAACTACCCCAAGACACCTCATTGACTGAACTATATGAACAGCTTAGCCAAAAGCATCGTTTTAGCCGTCCGCAAGCAGAGCTACGGGTGGCAGTGAACGATTATTTTGCTAAATGGACAGATCAAATCAATGACGGCGATAGCGTAGTATTTATCACGCCAGTCGCTGGTGGTTAGGTATATATTTATAAGCGGCTATAGCGCCACAATTAGTGTAAATAGAGAAAAAAATGACAGATAACATCCATAACCATTCAATGACCATCAAACGTAGTACCGATGAAGCGTATCTTATTGCTGAGCGCGACGGTTTTGCGTTACTCGATATTGCAATTGACGAAAATAAGCTCAAAAGTACATTGGACAATGACAGCTGCGGTGCGTTTGTTTGCTTTGAAGGGCGAGTGCGCAATCATAACAATGCCACGAGCGTTGATCGACTTACTTATTACGGTTATGAAGACTTAGCAATCAACCAAGGCCGCGCCATTATAGAAGAAGCCAAAAAGCGTTTTGAGATCACTCATGCCATAGCGATACACCGCATCGGAGCGCTAGAGATTGGTGATGTGGCAGTGTGGGTGGGGGTAGTGTCAGCGCATCGTTATCCAGCATTTGATGCGTGTCGCTGGATATTAGATACCATCAAAGCCGACATTCCTGTGTGGAAGCAAGAGTATTACGAAGATGCTTCATCTAAATGGCTCAGCAACAATGGGTAGGTCACTAGCTGCGATTAGTACCTCTGCGTGTTTGCTACTGGCATTAAATGCTTGTACAGCAGATAAAAGTACGAATGTAGAATCGGCGACTGCCACAACTGAGCACCAAACCTTACGGATCGCTGCGGCAGCCAACTTATCTGATGTCTTACCCAGCATTATTGACAGTTATCAGGTGGATCATAGGGTTTCTGATAGTACCTCTGACAAAAGTGACTTAGATATCGAAGTCACTTACGCGTCTTCTGGCAAGCTATATGCTCAAATCAAGGCAGGAGCCCCTTATGATATATTCTTGTCCGCCAATCAAGAGTTTCCGGCAAAGCTGTCTGATGACAAGCGTGATAAATCTGTACAACCGTTTACCTATACCAGAGGTCAGTTGGCGCTCTATAGTGTCACAAAACCTTTGAATGATTTTACGCCAGCATCGCTTCTTGACGCGTTTACAAGTGCTAGTTTCACAGATGATAGCAAGATTTCTATTGCCAATCCTGA
>NZ_DDNS01000047.1:0-1197 GCF_002341255.1 Psychrobacter sp. UBA2514 | reverse complement strand
CTGATACAGGCAGAAAATATTGGTCAAGTATTTCAGTACGCCCATACAGGTAGCGTGGATTATGGGTTTGTGGCGCAGTCTCAACTCGTTGCGATAAAAGCCAAACCTGAGCAGTTTATTACTGTGCCAAAAACATCCTATCCAGCCATCTTACAAGATGGTATCGTTATCAATAATACAGTCCCAGCAGCGGCGTTTACTGATTACTTGCGCTCGGATGCAGGACAACAGCACTTCGCGCAAGCAGGCTACCTGCCCATTCAGTAATCCGTTAGCCTAGACACGCTACCTATAAAACGAGCCGTGACATTATATGATCGACCAGTCTCTTATGTCAGATATGCTCAGTCCATTTTGGGTAAGTATTAAGCTCGCTTCTATCACGACCTTGTGCTTACTGTTGTTTGCAACTCCTATGGCTTATTGGCTTGCCAAACCAAGTCAAAAGAAGGCAGTTGGGCGTTTCAAAATTCTGCTCATGGGCATCATTGCCATGCCTCTGGTACTCCCGCCTACGGTTATTGGCTTTTATTTATTATTACTGCTAAGTCCAAGTATGGGTATCGGTAAATGGCTGATTGAGCACAATATTAGTCCGCTTATTTTTACCTTTGAAGGTCTAGTGGTTGGGTCTATTATTTACTCACTGCCTTTTTATATACAGCCAGTGTATGCACAGTTTTTGCGTATTCCGCAAAGTGTCACGGAAGTCGCGCATCTGTTAGAACCCAGTCGTCTGCGCCGCTTCGTCAAGGTAGCCTTACCGCAAGCGCGCGTGGGTATTATTTTGGGTAGTTTAATCAGCTTTGCTCATACCATTGGTGAGTTTGGTGTGGTTTTAATGATAGGGGGGAGTATCTCAGGTGAGACCAAGGTAGTGTCGATTGCGATATATGAGCAAGTTGAAGCGCTCAACTATGAGGCAGCGCATATGATGTCTGGTATTTTGATTATCATGGGCGTAGTGATGGTGGCGTTGATTGCTAGTGTGAGTCGCATGAGTCAGCGTCCATAATACTAAAATACCTGCACGCCCGTTAGATGATTATAACTATTGCGAATACAAAATAGATGCTTATCGAGAGGTAGTTATATTAGAAGGAACATATAGTCGAACCACTATTAAAGTGTTACAGCGTTAGACTCGTTTAGCCTACTACTGTAGTACTTGCACTCGTCTGCCTTGTACCACTTTTA
>NZ_DDNS01000007.1:122247-132762 GCF_002341255.1 Psychrobacter sp. UBA2514 | reverse complement strand
CAGTGCCATGGTCGAATGTTCAATACGTCCTAAATGTCTTTTATTAAACATTGTAACAATATATGTCATGCAAACATAGATAAATTATATTCAGCTTTGTTAATACTAAAAACTTATTCTAATCAACAATTAACTTTAATGTTATCCTACTATTTATATGATGCTAATCGCAGTTATTTCAATAAGTAAGACAGGTAATAGTATAGAATAGCGGATAATATCAAATCGCTAACTTTACAAGGTATGAGCGCTGATGAAGCAGAGCCTCTTACCACTTTTTGCATATTTGCTAAATTGAAGTCATGGCTTAAGCCAACCACCAGCTAACCAGAATTTTATACCCGTATCTAATTTTTTAAGATTAATGAGCCATTTATGAATACCCCGTTTACCGATGTTGCTGCCGAACATGCGCTGTTCAACACCAAAGCTCGTCAGAAAATTCAGCAGACTGAATTTATGACATCAGCGCCCACCTTTAAGCTTTGCCCACCTGATATGGGATTAGAAGTTGCCTTTGCAGGACGCTCGAACGCTGGTAAATCCTCAGCTATCAACGCTTTGACCAATCAGCGCCAGCTTGCACGCTCGTCCAAAACGCCAGGACGTACGCAGATGATTAACTTTTTTAGTATCGGTAACACTGATAGACGACTGGTTGATTTGCCAGGTTACGGTTATGCCGCTGTACCACTTGAGATGAAAAAAGAATGGCAGGTCGAGCTAGAAGAGTATTTAGTATCGCGCTCAAGTCTTGCTGGCCTAGTGCTGATGACGGACATTCGTCACCCACTCAAGTTTTTTGACGAGCAGATGCTGCATTGGGCAAAAGATGGTGACCTACCCGTACACATCTTGCTGACTAAAGCGGATAAGCTTAAGTATGGTGCCTCTAAAAACGCCCTACTCAATACCCGTAAAAGACTCAAAAAACTCGGCTTAAACTGTACTATCCAGTTGTTTTCAGCCTTGAGAAAAGAAGGTCTGGATGAGCTGGCTGGTGTCATGGGTAGATGGTACGATTATCAACTGGATAATGACAAAATCATTGAGAGTAATCTGACACAAAATGATACTGCTAATGATGCTAGTGAACAACTGGCAGCTAACTCAGTGACAGACGCACCAAAAGATGCTGAATAAATATTGTCTTTGCCAGGCATCAAAAAAGGGGTTTGTCGATATTAACGATAAACCCTTTTTTTATGTAAGTTAAAAAGGCTTTTATTTAAGCACACAATAGCTTAGCCAATGCTTGCGGCGTATCAACCTGATATGTCGGCTGCTGAGCGGCAAGCTCTGCACTTGTTGCTGTGCCATAGTTGACCGCGATACTGGTCATGCCAAGCTTGGTTGCCATTTGAATATCATAGATACTGTCTCCGATAAACACGGCATCAGAAACCTCTTTTTGTGTATACGCCAAAATATCGATTAACATCTGCGGATCAGGCTTTGAGCCTGACTCATCAGCACAGCGTGTCATGACAAAATAATCGCGACTGTCAGAGGCATCCAATACACGATCTAGCCCTTTTCTTTTTTTACCAGTTGCAACAGCAAGCTTTTTGCCCTGCTTCTGCAGAGTCTGCAACATATCCTCTATCGGCTCAAAGAGTGGCGTGCAGTGGCTATTAGCAATATAGTACTCTGCATAAGTCTGCTGAATGGCGAGCGTCTGCGACTCATCTGCATAAGGATATAAAATCTCGATACCATTCATTAAACTCAGACCAATGATGTCTTTCACCGCTTTATCAGTCGTCTTAAATCCATGTGCCTCTCCAGCCACATGCATAGAATCCACAATTAAGCCGATAGAATCCATCAGCGTACCGTCCCAATCAAAAATGATCAGCGTTTTGTCAGACAAATCATGCTTATCTACTGACTGAGTATATTGATTGGGTGTTTTAGTGTGAGGTGTCGATGTTTCAGTCATGGATTCACCTTAACGAATAGCAATAGTAAGTAGCAGATACGAAAACGTCACGGCGGCTTATTGATTAAATAAGGTATCGTGACGTTTTCATGTTTCTATAAAGGTCTACATTTTTAGACCAAAATGATTATATTTAGACTTATTCAGGCAACTTGGCTGTCTCTGGTAGCCAATCCGCCATGTCGTCTGGCAATGGTGCGGTAATAGCGTCATAACCCGGAATATCTAAGCGCCACGCATGCAAGCACAGACGATGAACGCCTGATTTATCATGCACGTTATACTTATCATCACCCAAGATAGCATGACCAATATGAGCCAAATGCACACGGATTTGATGCGTGCGGCCAGTTAGTGGCTTGGCTTCGATGAGGCTTACTGGCTGACTATTAATCATAAAGCGATCATGGACGATGATGTCTGTTTGGCTTTCTTTCGCTTGCGGGTCTTGGCTATCTACCTTGACACGGCGTTCGCCGCTAGCAAGTGTATAACGCAATAATGGTGCATTGATACGTTGCTCATTCAGCGCAGGCTGTCCTTTGGCAAGGCATAGATAGTGCTTTTGAATGGTTTTATCTACTAAGTGCTGCTGCAATACTTTGAGTGTTGAGCGTTTTTTGGAGATCATCAACAGCCCTGAGGTATCTTTGTCGATGCGGTGAATCAGCTCTAGATACTTTTTACCCGTCACTTCACGCATGGCTTCGATGACCCCAAAGTCCAAACCACTACCGCCATGCACTGCAATACCAAAAGGCTTGTTTAGTACGATCAAGCCTTCATCTTCATAGACCACGCGGGCGAGCAAGCTTTTAGCAAACTCAGCACTGATGATGGGTTTTTCGCGCGTTGCTAGCTCCACAGGTGCGATACGCACGACGTCTTCACGCTGCAATCTATCATGTGCCTTACAGCGTTTATTGTTGACGCGCACTTCATCTGAGCGAATCATTTTATAGATGTGCGATTTTGGCAAACCCTTCAAGCGATTGAGCAAAAAGTTATCCAAACGCTGGTCGTGCTGATGGCGTGTTACTTCAAGGTAGTTTACCTTGCCGAAGTTGCTAATCTCATCGTCAGCGCTTTGTGGGCGGGTTTTACTATTGAAAATAGCAGGCGCTTCATGGGTAGGAGCGTCGTCAGTCATTTTTGAGTTTGTCATTTTTAGTTAGGTATTTACACAAAGATTTGTTATAGTTTAGCATGTTGAGCGACAATTAAGCAGAGGCGACAGCAATAATCATTGTTGTTTCAGATAGCTGGTCACTGTTTTATTACTTTCCAGTGTTTACTGATTGTTAGTAAAGAGGTCAATGCTATTTACCCTGCTGCTATGAAACGTTTCATCTAATTGTAGGGCCAGTCGTTTAGAGGCATTAGCATTTAAAGGTATTCGTTACCAAACACAGCCCTATAAATTAAAACACTGTATCGAATTTTACTCGGTACCATAAAACAAATAGTGACACTAAATACCATCGCGTTAATAACTTTGACGATCAGTCTATTTATTAACGGATGACAACACCACATTGACTCACTAACTGCATGACAACGACTTTTTTTGATAACTATTTATTATTTAATGATTACTTATCTGATGGTCATTTATGACAGCATAGTTGAGCAAGTATGGGTCGGTTAGCGTTAGGATCGAAAAATAGTTCGATAGCTGCCTGAGTATTGGTGGTCAAACAGATGACGATAAAGAGGTAAATACGATACCATGCTGACAAGCTGGTCCATTACTCTGTTTGCCAAGTACGCCCCGCTGATAACCAAAGCTGTGATACCTAACCTTGAGACACCCAAGATATTATTGACGATATATAAAGAACGATAAATAAAGAGTAACCAATCGCTTTGCCTGAATAGATAACCGCTGACTGATGACGCTACGATATATAGTAGCAATCACGACCGCGATATTATTGTTAGACTTTGAAGGATGAATGGCTACCGCAATATGCCTTTTTAATATCAGTATTTTTTAGACCCGTAGCTGTCCGTCGCCCACGCTTACAACGTGCGCCAACATCACTACCAATAGAACGTACTGACATTAAGAGAGTTTTTATTCGCTGACATATTCATATATGTACCAAGTTTATTGATAATAGAATATAAGTATCATAGCCTTACACCCTATTTTATTTATATTAATGTGAGCACCGCTCATAAGTTCAGGTAAAAGAGCCATTGAAAAAGCCTACGTGCTTTACGAAACCCACGATTTACGTTCTACTGTTCACTGATATCTACAAATGCTAATGTCATATTAGCCACACTTGCCACTATCTTTTAAAGACTGTCTTATCGTTGTTATGCGTACTCATAGGATATAAATATGAAACGCATTTTGATCAACGCAACTCAAAACGAAGAGATTCGTGTCGCCTTATGTACAGGCAATCATCTATACGATTTCGACCTAGAAAATCGTACCCGCGAGCAAAAAAAATCTAACATTTATAAAGGCCATGTAACCCGTGTTGAGCCATCGCTTGAAGCGGTATTTGTCGAGTACGGCTCTCAGCGCCAAGGATTTTTGCCGATTCGTGAAATCTCTGCCGAATACCTAAGCGGTAACCCACGTGATGAAAACATCAAAAAACTGATTAAAGAAGGCGACGAGCTAATCGTCCAAGTCGAAAAAGAAGAGCGCGGTAACAAAGGCGCTGCCCTATCGACGTATGTCTCTTTGGCTGGTCGCTATCTGGTACTCATGCCAAATAACCCTCGTGGCGGCGGTATCTCACGTCAAATCTCAGGCAAGCTGCGCGAAGACATGAAACGTATGCTGAGCAATCTTGATTTGCCAAAAGGCATGAGTGTTATCATTCGTACCGCGGGTATCGGCAAGACGCAAGAAGACTTGCAACATGACCTTAACCATTTGCTTAATATCTGGCAGGCCATCCAAGAACAAAACCAAAAATATCCGTCACCGCGCCTTGTCCATCAAGAAGCAGGTGTCGTTACCCGTGCTGTCCGTGACTATTTGCGTGATGATATCGCTGAGATTTGGATTGATAACGAAAACGCTTATATTGAAGCAGCAGGCTTTATTGATGCAGTGATGCCAAAACAAGCCGAAAAGCTACGCAAATATACCGATTATGAACCAATGTTTTCGCGCTTTAATATCGAAAAACAAATCGAAACGGCCTATCAGCGTGAGGTACGTCTACCATCAGGTGGCTCAATCGTCATCGACCAAACAGAAGCCTTGGTCTCTATCGACATCAACTCAGCTAAGTCGACTAAAGGTTCAGACGTTGCTGAGACTGCTTATCATACCAACCTAGAAGCGGCCGACGAGATTGCCCGTCAGCTGCGTTTGCGTGATATGGGTGGTTTGATCGTTATTGACTTTATTGACATGAATGACAATAAGCATCAAAAAGAAGTCGAAAAGCGTCTAATTGATGCGACCAAATACGATCGTGCTCGCGTCCAGTTTGGTGATATCTCTAAATTTGGTCTGATGGAAATGAGCCGTCAGCGTCTACGTCCATCATTAGAAGAATCAACTGGTTATATCTGCCCACGTTGCCATGGTAACGGTATGATTCGTGACCTGCGTTCATTGTCGCTCTCTATCATGCGTCAAATTGAACAAATTGCGCTCAAAGAACGCCAAGGTGAAGTACAAGCGGAAGTTCCAACCGACATCGCAGCATTTTTGCTAAATGAAAAGCGTGACAGCTTGGTTTATCTTGAGCAAGATAGTGGCACTCGTATCACGATTTTGCCGCACGCCCATTTAGAGTCACCAAACTTTAAGCTGCACTTTAACCGCGACGGATTTGCCCCATCGAGCTACGAGCGTATCACTGATACCCAGCAACAAGAGCACAGTGACCTTGGCTACAATGTCGACTGGCAAACGGCTGAAAAAGAGCGCCCTGAGCAGCAGCCTACTCGCCAGCCTCGTAAACCGTCAAATGATAACAACAAGCAGAGCACAGCCACGCAATCGCAGAACGATACCGTCAATCATAGCAATGATCGCCGTAATCATAAAAATGCTAATGACGCTGCGCCAGCGCGCGCACCACAAGCCAGTCAACCTAAAAACGTTGTAGCGCCAGTCGCAGCGCAAGCTCAAAATGTGGAAGCCACTGCTCAACCAAAAGCAGTCGCTTGGTTATCAAATCTGTTTGCGCAAGCACCGCAAGCCACCACCACACCTAGTGTCAGTAGTCGCGATGCCGCTGAAGCGATCGAGGCCTTGGTAAATACTGGCGCACAAAGCTTAGGCTCATTTGACCAAGTTGATAGCAATGCATTGAATAGTGGCGCTTCAAATAGTGAGCAGCCAACTCAACAAAACAATCATCAGAAAAACGACAACCAACCATCAGATAGCAACGCTAATCGTCAACAGACACGCCGTACTAACGACAGCGATACTGATGACAGCAATAACGAAGACAGAAGAAGACGTAAGCCGCGTAAGTCAAGAAACTCAAAGCCGCGTCAAAGAAAAGAAGCGACTGACGAGACGACTGACCATACCAATAGCGGTGCTGATGAGAAATCGTCTGACACGCAAGGCCAACAACAGCAAGACAAGCGTCAACAGGAAAACAGACGTACGAACGATCGCAATCGTAATAACCGTCAAGACAACAGCAATCGTCAAGACAATAACCAAAAAGCAAACGATCGTAATGACGCAGACAACGTAACTGGCCAAAAAGCTGATGAGCAAGTGCGCGCTAAGCGTAAATCGCATAGCCAACGTGGCTCACGCGGAAAGCTAGAGCGCGGTGAGACGCTAACGGCTGACGATGTTAAGCAAAACAAGCAGCAAAATGGTAAAAATAGCGACGATGCCAATGGTAAAAACCAATCTGGCACACGTCGTAGTCAGGACCCTAATGAAGTCGTGCTACAAGTCAATGAAGCACCGACCAAGCTAAAGGCGTCAGAAGTTGTACACTTATCTTTAGATGATAGCAAGTCCACGCCTGCTAAGCCTCAATCTAGCGATAAACAACGCTCAACAAACGGCACGGCAAAGAACGAGAGCACAAAAGATCACGCTACTCAGCAAGCTGCCAACAAGCCTAGTAACAGTGAGAAAAATACTGACCAAAAAGGTGACAATAAAAAGGGTACGGTAGAGACGTCTGAGAATCAGACTCAAAACAACCAAGAGGCGACTACTAACGCTAAGGTGCAAAACAATGCACCTGATCGTAAGCAGAGCACTGATAATAAAAATCAGTCAGAACAAGCGCAACCAACCTCTTCTAGCGACCAACCAGCCTCTGCTGGCGACGTAGACAGTCAGTCAGTTAGTACAAAAACGGCTGATGCAGAACAGGCCAAAACCAAGCCCGAGCATCAGAAAGCTGAGACCACTGATACTGGTACCACTGATAATGTCAGTAAAGCTGAAGAAGCTAAAAAAGTTCCAGCTAATGACAGTGGTGCCAATGATAAAGGCATGAGTAACTCAGCACTTGAGTTAACACACGAATCACTGTTTGGTGAACGTTACGTGACTGCTGAGAAGTTTGGTCAAGCTAGCAACGACCCACGTGTGGTACGTGCTCAGCAAGCAAAAGCAACACCTCAGGTCGAAGCTACTACTGTAAGTGTAGCAGCGATACGTGGCACCGTTGGTGAGTTTATTCGTGCGACGCTGCCAGACGCGCAAACTCGCTTAGCAGAAAATGGCGTTATCAGCTGCTTTATCGAGACAATTGCCTTGTATAACGAGCAAGCGCAATCTGCAGATAATAGCACCAACGTTGAGAATGCTGTCGATGACAACCATAGCAACAATATGGCCAGTCAGCGCTTTGACTTTAGCAACTATGGCTACCAGCCATTAGCAGCCGATTACTTGGCACGCTTCGCAGCGATGACTCAAGCAGTCAGTCAATTTGCAGTAGCTCAAGGCAAAACCGCCGTTGAACCACGTGCCATTGGCAAGCGTGCCAGCAATGATCCACGCGGTCAGCATCCTGACTACCAAGAGCCAGCTGTGTTGAGTGTTCCTACAAAGCAGACTTCGAGCAATGAAGCATCGCTAGTAAATACTAAGCAAAACAATAGCGAAGTGGATGCACATAACGTTGAAGCGACAGCACTGGCCAATCAAGCTCAGGCTGACCATGTCAGCGCTGATAGTGAGAAATTGCTAGAAGTCGAGCAAGCGCAATCAGCTGCTAACCGTGTAGAAGCTCAAGCCAGTGAAGCACAAGGAGTCAATACGACGGAAGCTGATGCAACACAGGCAGATGTAGAAAAGTCTGATGCAGAAGAGGCTGAGCAAACAACCGAATCTAAAGTAGAAGAATCTGCTAAAGAGACGAGCAAAGATGACAGTCAAGCAGCTAAATCTAAGACCACCATCGCCAGCTATAAAAACATGATCGAGAATGTGGCTGAGCAATTGCTGCCACAGACCGGCATGTTTAACCTGACGACGCCGAAGGTTCCAAAGGCACGCAGTCGCAAGCCCAAAACGGATCATAAAAAACCGACCCAAGCTGAGAAGCTTGCGTCTGATGATACCGATAGCGAAAGCTAATATATAGAAGCAGAAATATAAAAGCCCCAAAGCTACTAATAGCTTTGGGGCTTTTGCTTTAATAGGTTTTTGTTTAATTATCTATTTAGAATAAAATTGGACATAAGATAAAACCACAAACCAGCTTAATGAGTAGAAGAAGCCTTATCATCTTTGCCGCGAACTTTATCAATAATGGTAAGCAATGCCACAACTGCCACACCGATAATAAAACCAATAACACCATTTAATACGGTGGTTGTTACTCCTTCAAAAATACCAGTGAGATGTGCGATATCCTCTACACCGTGATGCAAAAAGCCAATACCATGTACTAAGATACCGCCACCCACTAAGAACATAGCCAACGTCCCTGCAATGGATAAAAACTTCATGAGCTTTGGCGCGGCGGCAAACATCACCTTACCTAATTTCTTCTTAAACGTGCTTTCTTGCTCCATCAGATGTAGGCCTGCATCATCTATTTTGACAATACCAGCGACCAAACCATAAATACCAATCGTAATACCAATTGCCAAGATGGACAATACTAAACTGCGTTCTAGCAAAGTAGCACTTGCCGTTGCGCCTAGTGCAATCACGATAATCTCAGCGGATAAGATAAAATCTGTACGTATGGCCCCTTTGATTTTTTCTTTTTCAAATGCCACTAAATCGACTGTTTCATCGGCATTGGCTTTTCGGCGAGCATTTTGTTCTTCATCATGTGGCAATGCATGTGGCCAAAACCGATGTATGACTTTTTCAGCCCCCTCATAAACCAAGAACAGACCGCCACACATCAATAAAAACGTGACAAGCGGTGGATAAATCGCACTAATCAATAACGCTGCTGGTACCAAAATGAGCTTATTGATGAACGAGCCCTTAGCAACTGCCCAGACAACAGGTAGTTCGCGGTTGGCTTTGACACCAGTAACTTGCTCAGCATTCAACGCCAAATCATCGCCCAATACCCCAGCGGTTTTTTTGGCAGCGACTTTGGTCATGACGGAGACGTCATCCAATATCACACTGATATCATCAAGTAAGGTTAATAAACTGGCACCTGCCATGTGTGCTCCTTAAAGCAAATTTGTTGAAGTAAGTACTACTGAAATCATTAAAACAAAGTTTTTTATTAGAGTTCTTATAAAAACAATTCTTATAATAACAATGCTGTTAGCAGTAGACTACAAGGGCACGTCCATATATTACATAGTACAAATGTATCTTATTTTTTGAATTTGTGTTGTCAGCTATTCTTAAAAGTTGGGATTATTTGCATTTATTAGACAGTGCATTTGAGCTGTCATTATCCATAAATATGCTAATATAGCGATTTTACCGCTTATCTTTACTATCAATCATTTATAAAAACTTCTGTAAAATTAAACCTTTAAAACACTACACAGACACCTTACTATATATTGTAATTCACAACGCTTTGTATATAACGAACTCATGTCTAGGCGCGATGCCTATAGGAAATCCATATGCCGTCATCCATTAGCAAAAACACCACGACGAATAATTTTTTCTCTCGTACTACCCTATCTCGTTTTGTGATGAGTGCCTTGCTAGTAGGTATTGCTGCTGGCTGCTCAAACAATGCAGCGGATGCAACCAGTAATACCAGTGTTGTCAACGCGGCGCAGACCAAGGATGCGCCAGCCAAAGTGTCAGCTGATAATGACTCTGCAGTGGTTAGTGCATTACAAGCAAATCTAAAGGCGTCTGGTATCGAAGAAACCATCGTCTCAGCGGTACCAACAGATATGGATGGTATTTATTGGGTGACTGCTGAAGGGCTACCTTCTTTCTTTACCGATAAGTCCGGTAAGCATATTATCCAAGGACAGATCGTTGCCGTTGGCGGTGCTGCGCCAGTGGATATCAGTGCTGCTTTGGCGGCCAGTACCGCGCAAGAAGCGTTAAAAGCAGTCGATAAAAAAGAGATGATTATTTATCCAGCAAAAGGTGAGACCAAAGCGGTCGTCTATGCCTTTACTGACGCCGACTGTGGCTACTGCCGTAAACT
>NZ_DDNS01000007.1:0-122129 GCF_002341255.1 Psychrobacter sp. UBA2514 | reverse complement strand
GCATGGCCACGCAGTCAAGAGTCTGTGCCAAAAATGGAAGCGATTTGGTGTAGTCAGGATCGTAACGCAGCGATGGATCAAGCAAAAATGGGTGCCAATGTGCAAGCGCCTAGCTGTGCTACCCCTGTGCAAGCGCATATGGCTCTAGGATCAAGACTGGGTGTACGCGGTACCCCTGCCATCTTTACTGAAGCAGGCGAGCAAGTAGGTGGCTATTTACCTGCAGCACAACTGGCGCAAGCTGTCGGTGCAAACTAATACTTAATCCTAACATGTGATATTTTTAATATATTCTAATATCTACCGTTTATATGAATGGATTTAAATATAAGACAGCACCGCTTGAGCAATATCTGAGTATGCCAAGTACAGATGAGCACGATAGTTATTCTATAATCTATACCCTATATAACCTTATCGACATTGTGTAGACGTCACAACTGCTTGTCGGTATGATACGATAAAGCGCGATGCAAAATTAGCAATACCCTTTTATCTGAGCATTTTTTATTCAACTATAATGAAGTATGTATGCAAAGTAGCACTAGAAAATGCCTATAGACTGCCGGTGTTATGCCGCAGACTCATTTGCTATTGCCCCAGCGTTATGCCTGCTTCATTATATTTAACCTCTTGAGGATACTGTGAGCAATTCCATCAAACTAGCGATACTTGGTTTAGGCACCGTCGGAACAGGTGTGATCAACCTAATCAATGACAATTTAGATGAGCTAAAACGCCGTAGTGGACGCGATATTATTATTACCGAAGTGGGTACGCGCCGTCAGCGTGATGATATTGATACCAGCATCATGCAAAACAGTGACTTGATGGCAATTGCGGCAAGCGACAATGTCGATATCGTTATCGAAGTGATTGGTGGTACGACCTTGGCTAAAGACGTCATCATGCAAGCTATTAAAAACGGTAAGCATGTCGTAACTGCAAATAAAGCGCTATTGGCTGAACACGGTAATGAGATTTTTGCCTTTGCTGAAGAAAATAATGTCCATGTTGCTTATGAAGCAGCGGTGGCAGGCGGTATCCCAATTATCAAAGTGATGCGCGAAGCGCTTGCTGCCAATAAAGTTGATTGGCTCGCAGGTATCATTAACGGTACTGGCAACTTTATCATGACCGAAATGCGTGACAAAGGTCGCCCATTTGCCGACGTACTAGAGGAGGCGCAAGAGCTGGGTTATGCAGAAGCAGATCCAACTTTTGATGTGGAAGGCATCGACGCGGCGCACAAACTAGCCTTGCTTGCCTCGATTGCCTTTGGTATCCCGCTACAGTTTGACAAAGTCTACTGTGAAGGCATCACTGGTATCACACTACAAGATGTCAACTACGCCGAAGAGCTTGGCTATCGCATCAAACATTTAGGATTTGCAGTACGCCGTGATGGTCAAGGCAACAGTGATGATGCTGGCGTTGAGTTGCGTGTACATCCAACGCTTATTCCACAAGATGCGTTGCTTGCCAATGTCAACGGCGTAAAAAACGCGGTATTGGTCAACTCACATCCACTTGGGCAAACACTCTACTGCGGTGATGGCGCTGGTGCTGGTGCTACTGCTTCGGCAGTGATGGCCGACGTCATGGATCTCGTCCGTGTATTAGGTAGCAAAAGTGGCGACGAGCAAAACAGCAGCGAGCAAAACAATCGTGGACACCATGTACCGCACTTAGCATTTATCCCTGAGCAACTCTCAGACACACCAATATTACGTGCTGAGCAGATGATTACTGGTTACTACTTACGTGTACATGCTTATGATAGCCCAGGTGTTTTAGCGGACATCACTCGCATCCTAAGCGATGCAGGTATCAATATCGATGCCATTCTACAGAAACCTGCGCATAAAGTTGGTCAAGTACCTGTCATTATCTTAACCCTACCTGTGGTCGAGAGTCAGATGAATCTCGCTATCGAAAAAATTGAAAAATTAGAGACCATTACTGATAAAGTAGTACGCATTCGCTTAGATGAGCTGGCTTAAAACATAATTTTAGCAAGCCACGCTTATCACCCCCTTTATCAGTGAACCAGGCAAGTGCTAACTGATAAAGAGTAACAGCGAACCAGCCCTTACCTCTACCTCTCTATGAGGCACTTTCATTTAAAATACGTAAATAAGGAATAATAACGATGTCAAATGATGCAATTGTAATCTTAAACGGCGCACGTACACCAATGGGCGGCTTCCAAGGCATACTAAAAGACATGAGTGCTAGCGATTTGGGCGCTGCTGCAATCAAAGCCGCTGTCGAACGCTCAGGCGTTAGTGTCGATGATATTGATGAAGTAATCATGGGTTGTATCTTGACTGCAGGTTTGGGTCAAGGCCCTGCCCGTCAAGCCATGCGCAAAGCTGGATTGTCTGACGCGACTGGCGCGGTCACCATTAACAAGCTATGCGGCTCAGGTCTAAAAGCCGTCATGCAAGCACATGATGGCATCAAAGCTGGTAGCTTCAATGTTGCTGTAGCTGGTGGTATGGAGTCAATGACCAATGCACCGTATCTGATGCCAGGGTCGCGTGGTGGCTACCGCATGGGTCACAAAGAAGTCAAAGATCATATGTTCTTAGACGGTCTAGAAGATGCTGAGACTGGTAAGCTCATGGGTATGTTCGCTCAAGAAATGGCGGATAAAAAAGGCTATACACGTGAAAAGATGGATGAGTTTGCCATCGAATCACTCAGTCGCGCGCTAACCGCTATCAAAGACAATCACTTCAAAGATGAAATTGAGCCTGTGACGTTTGAAACTCGTAAAGGCGAGCAAACGGTCGATACTGATGAGCAACCAGGCCTAGCGAATGCTGATCGTATCCCAAGCTTACGCCCAGCATTTGCAAAAGACGGTACGATCACTGCAGCCAATGCCAGCTCAATCTCAGACGGTGCTGCTGCTGTCGTCGTCATGAAAGAGTCACAAGCAAAGGCTGAAGGTCTGGATTATCAAGCTCGCATCGTTGCCACTGCTTCAAACTCTCGTCACCCAAGCGAATTCACCATCGCTCCGATCGGTGCCATCGAAAAAGTACTAGCAAATGCTGGCTGGTCAGTCGCTGATGTGGATCTATGGGAAATTAACGAAGCTTTTGCGATGGTCACTATGGCGGCTATGGACGAGCTAAACATCGACCACGCCAAAGTTAACGTTGAAGGCGGCGCTTGTGCGCTTGGTCATCCAGTAGGCTGTTCAGGTGCACGAATCCTAGTGACACTCATCAATTCTCTCAAGCGTACCGGCGGCAAAAAAGGCGTTGCGACACTTTGTATTGGTGGCGGCGAAGCAGTTGCCGTTGCTATTGAGCTTCCTTAAGTAAAAGCAATACTAGCGTGTCGTTGCTCAGATAGCTCGTAACATTTAACTTCACGCATTTATTGGTATTTATCTTTTGTTCAAGAACCGCATTGCTCATTGCTCTGCGGTTTTTTTGTGTCTATTGATTCAACGTTAACTTCAAACATTTCTTTGTGTTAAGACTCGTTAAGTTGTACCCCACCTATGTTATACCACTTACAGCCTATTACATGTAATTACCCCAAGCGCACATTTTGCTACCTTGCTCATGTATTTCATCCAAAATCATAGTGTTAGGATGGCTACAAGTTGATGCAGAGATGTTGTGATATATCTCTTAACTTACTTATTGAAATTCGATTATTGAAGTAATTTTTGCCCAGAATTTAAAATAAGTATTCATCAGCAATTTTAAGAATATCCATTTATAAAATAATTTTTACAAATACTAACTCATAAAAAAGGAAGACAATAATGAGCCAACTAATCCGTTTAAAAGATATTCAAGCCACTCATCGTGACCTAATCGGTGATGACTATTATGATCCAACAGACAAAACTGCTTACGGCGTTAATGAAGAAAAAATCGGTAAAATTGAAGGTGCGTTAGTAGAAGACACTACTGGCCGTATTCGTTACCTAATCGTTGATGCAGGTGGCTGGTTTAGCTCAAAAGAGGTATTAGTACCAGCGGGTCTTGC
The DNA here is from genome assembly GCF_002341255.1 of Psychrobacter sp. UBA2514. Lineage (NCBI taxonomy): Bacteria > Pseudomonadati > Pseudomonadota > Gammaproteobacteria > Moraxellales > Moraxellaceae > Psychrobacter > Psychrobacter sp. UBA2514. The sequence goes on along the minus strand of NZ_DDNS01000007.1, from coordinate 118,112 downwards.
TCGTATTGTTGGTGATGATGTTTTCTTCGATAGCTTGACCAAGTCTCAAGTAGAAGCCATGGAAGTATATGACCACGACTATCAGTACAGCTATAAAGAGCAATACGAAAAAGATCGTCAAGCGTTTACTGCTGATACCGTTCCAGCTGAAGAGCGCGTAGACATCGCAGACCATTCTTATGATGCACCAAACACACTAGAGCTTTTAGAAGAGCGTTTAACTGTCAATAAAGACCGTATCGTTGCAGGCCTTGTAAAAGTTGGCAAACATGTTGTGACTGAAGAGCGCAATGTCGAGGTTGAGCTAGAAGAAGAACATGCTGATATTCAGCGCACTAGCGTTGATCGCCCAACAGACCGCCGCATCGGTGATATGGATACTAATGATACCGTTGAAGTTGAGTTAGAAGCAGAACGTGCTCGTGTTGGTAAAGACACTTATGTGTCTGAAGAAGTTAATGTTGGTAAAACAACAGAGCGTCATACTGAAACTATCGTTGAGACTATCCAGCGCGAAGAGCTAGACGTTAATAATGACGGTAATGTGGTCGACCGTGAAGGCAATTTAGTTGACCGTGATGATATCACAGCAGATGATGTACGCCGCGCTCGTGGTATGTAATACCCTGATACTTTGCGTCTTTTAATGTCATTGTGATTTCATTATGAGATGTGATAATAATAGGTAGCTAAGCATTTTGACTTAGCAGATTAAGACCAGAGCATGTCTCTGGTCTTTTTTGTATCGATAATATGGGGACGTGAGTTATTATAGTAATGATTAATGATAGTAATAAATTCAATATCATTCGTTAACATTGCATTTTGCCCGATTCATCATCTTATAATTATAAGGAAATAAAAATGACTACTGACCACACAGAAAACTTATACCAAGACGATTTGGAAAGCCAAAAAAGCACACTAGCTGATAAAACCTCCAATGTCGTCAATGTTGGGCATTTGGAGCTATTAGAAGAGCGACCTGTCATCAATAAAGAGCGCCTAGACGTTGGTAAAGTGACTGTTACCAAGCATGCCCGCACCAAGACCATTGAAGTGCCTATTGAGCTTATAGAAGAATACATTACCATTCGCACTGAGTATCATGATGCAGAGAGTCAAGAATTACTGTCAGGTAACTATGATGACAGAGATATATTGCGTCATGTTGAACCCTCACTAGATAGTAAAGCCGTGGTGACCGTCAATGGTAAACAAATAGAGGTTGGTAACGAGCCGATTGAAATCGTTCTATCACGCCAAGTAGCAACTATTACTAAAGATACCTACGCCGTCCAAGAAATTGATGTCAATAAGAGCACACATATCCATACCGATAGTATTCAAGTAGAGTTGAAACATGAAGAGCTCGATGTGACTGAAGAAGGGTTTTTGGCACATGAGGCCAATGCTACTCGACCAAAATAAGCCCTTTGGCGTTGATAGCAAGCATATAAATTACTGACATAAAAAAGCAACGCTAATCTCGCGTTGCTTTTTTATTATGACATTTACAGCAGTCAAACTTTTATACTTTATTACATTCAAACGTATTCACGGTTGACTCATCCGCACCCGCCGTACGCATGACACCAGTTTCACGTTCTTCATGCGCCACACGCCACTGAGTAAAACCTTCACCGCCATCTAACCCTGTGGCAACTTCAAACACTTCTGGATTACTGCCTTCATTGGTCTGATTCAGTGTTACTGTTCCCATATCAGTGGCAACGACCACTTGATTGGCATCTTCTTTATAAGTGGCTTCGACTTTTAGTTCAGGTGAGCACAGATACGATACCTGCGTCACGCTGCTGTTTACCGATGCGACCGTATCATCTTCTACTTCATTAAGTGAGGCATCTTCAGTATTTACAACGACATCACTTGGCTCAGCAGGCTCAGCTGACATTGGTACAGATTCTTCAGCATTGACACCATCTTCCATACTTGACTCTGGCTCTGATTGTTGCTGACAGGCACTGATCGTTAATGCACCAGCGAGCAACCCCGTCAATGCGACTGAGGTACGCAATTTTTTTAATAATTCTAAACTCATAACGCTCTCCCAAATAAATATGCTAAACACTATAGCGTGTCCATAAATTCACGCCTATGCTGAATTTGTAAGCAATCAATACAAAGTATTCATCTGCTATAGAACAGTAAATTATAGAACAAGCAGCCTTTATAAGATATAAAAAAGCCCCTATCTGGTTGAGATAAGGGCTTGCTATTTAGCAGTCTACAGACTTTAATCATAGTTGCTAATGATTAAAAGACCATACTGATTAGATTTTGCCGTGGCACTGCTTGTACTTGAGCCCTGAACCACAAGGACAAGGGGCATTACGACTGATATTCATACCAGCATACGGGTTTGGCTCTTTGGCATTGCTACCACTGGCACCACTGGCTGCCATAGCAGCGCCAGCTGCTGCCGTACCACTAAGGCTGCGGTTTTGTGGTTGCGGCTGAGCGGCGGCACTGTTTACGTTGCTATCTAAATTATCTACGTCATCATGTTCAAACTGCATTTGCATATGCGCAGCATTCTCACGCTGCTGAGCTTCCAACGCCTCTAGCTCTTCTTTGGTTGGGATATGAACACGTGATAAATCTTGTACCGTTTCAGACTTGATGGCACCTAGCATCATTTGGAACAATTCAAATGATTCACGCTTGTACTCTTGCTCAGGGTTTTTCTGTGCGTAACCGCGCAGGTGGATACCTTTACGCAGCTGATCCATCTGTGTCAAATGCTCTTTCCAGTGCTTATCTAGACTCTGTAGCATAAAATGACGCTCAAGCTGGGCGGCGTCTTGCTCACCCATCTGCTCACGGCGGCTGTGATAACGCTCTATGGCTGTTTGAATAATTTTAGCACGCAGTCCTTCTTCATCTAGACGGCGGTCTTCATCTAGCCAATCGTTGATCGGCATCGTAACTTTAAACTCGTCCTCAAGCTCATCTTCTAATCCGTCAATGTTCCACTGATCGTCGATAGAGCCAGGCGGAATGAACTGGTTGATCATGGCGTTATAGACTTCATGATGCATCACTTCAATGGCTTCTAATAAGTCCATTTCGGCAAGCAAATCATCGCGCTGACCATAGATAACTTTACGCTGCTCGTTGGCAACGTCATCGTATTTCAACAGATTCTTACGCGCATCAAAATCGCGGCTCTCAACTTTACCTTGCGCGTTTTCGATCGATTTTGAGACCATCTTGTGCTCGATGGCTTCGTCTTCTTTGAGACCCATGGCACGCATCATATTGACCACGCGATCGCCTGCGAAGATACGCATCAAATCATCTTCGAGCGATAAGAAAAAGCGCGACATCCCAGGATCACCCTGACGACCAGCACGACCACGTAACTGGTTATCGATACGTCGTGACTCATGGCGCTCAGAACCAATGATATGTAGACCGCCAGCCGCTACCACTTGATCGTGCTTTACCTGCCACTGTGATTTTAAGCGCTGCATCTCCTCTGGACTGACCGAATCGACATCTTCAATAAACGACTGCCAATTACCACCAAGGATAATATCCGTACCACGACCTGCCATGTTGGTGGCGATCGTCACTGATTTTGGGCTACCAGCCTGTGCGATAATCTCAGCTTCACGCTCATGCTGCTTGGCGTTTAGGACGTTATGCTTCACGCCTTCTTGATCGAGCAAATAAGACAGTTCTTCACTGGCTTCAATGGTCGCTGTACCGACCAGCACAGGTGCACCTTTGGCTTGAATGTCTTTAATCTCGCGGATAATGCCCTTGTATTTGCCTAACTTGGTTAAGAAAATCTGATCATCCATATCGATACGAGCAATCGGCTCATGCGTTGGAATGACGATGACATCTAGATCGTAAGTAGATTTAAATTCTGCCGCTTCAGTATCAGCGGTACCCGTCATACCAGACAGCTTGTCATATAGACGGAAGTAGTTTTGGAATGTGGTGGTTGCAAGTGTTTGGTTTTCTGCTTGGATTTCAACGTTTTCTTTGGCTTCTACTGCTTGATGCAGACCTTCTGACCAGCGGCGACCAGGCATAGTACGGCCTGTGTTTTCATCAACGATGACCACCTCGCCTTCATCGACGATATAGTGGACGTTTTTGACAAATACATGATGCGCACGTATGGCAGCTTGGACGTGAGCCAATAACGGCAAGCGGCTTGGGCTATATAAGCTTTCGTTTTCACCCAGCTCGCCCACTTCGACTAAGAAGCGCTCAATTTTTTCGTAACCCTTTTCACTGATTTCAATCTGACGGTTTTTTTCATCAATCCAAAAATCTTCATCTTCGTTATTTTTATTGGCTTCTTCGTCTTTTGAGCGCTTAAGCCGTGGAATGATGGTGTTAATCAGCGCATACATGCGCGAAGAGTCTTCGGCTTGCCCTGAGATAATCAGCGGCGTACGTGCCTCATCGATTAAGATTGAGTCAATCTCATCGATGATACAAAAATTCAGCGGGCGCTGTTTTTTCTCTTTTAGACTAAAGACCATGTTGTCACGCAAATAATCAAAACCGTACTCGTTGTTGGTACCGTACGTGATATCGGCTTGATAGGCGTCGATCTTTTCTTGTGGCGGCTGCTGTGAGTAAATCACACCGACAGTCATGCCCAAAAAGTTAAAGAGCGGACGGTTGAGCTCCGCATCACGCGCCGCAAGATAGTCGTTGACCGTGACCAAATGCACGCCTTTACCACTGATGGCATTGAGATACATCGCCAAGGTGCCCATTAGGGTTTTACCTTCGCCCGTTTTCATCTCAGCGATTTTGCCTTCGTGCAAAGTGATACCACCGATCAGCTGTACGTCATAGTGGCGCATACCATTGACACGCAATGAGGCTTCGCGGCAGACGGCAAACGCCTCTGGCAATAGTGCATCTAAGCTTTCGCCTTTTTGGTGGCGGGCTTTGAACTCTGCCGTTTTTTGTTGTAGTTGCTCATCAGACAGGGCTTGTATTTCAGCCTCTTGTGCGTTGATCTTGCTGACCACTTTACGCATGCGTTTTAGTTCGCGGTCATTTTTGGTGCCAACCACACTGCCTATAATCTTTGATAACATAATTTTTTGACCTATGGAATATTCGATAATTAGTGCGCATTAGCCAAAGCTTAGCTCGTGGCCTTGTCATTACCCGACTAAGTACTACCTAATTTAGTATCGCCCAATTAAGTGTGCCGTCATTATATATGGTTATGGCGCTGATGGATACAAGGGCGGTGAGTAGATATTTGCCAAGGCAAAAACCGAGCAGGACGTGTTAAAATAGCGCTTACTTTATTAAATTTCTTAGCTTTTTTGGTGCCTGTATGTGATAGCTATAAGGTAGCTGTCATATGGCGCTGTCGATATAATCTAGCCTAAATCTAATCGTTATATCCTTCTTCGGTACGTACCAGGCGCATTTGTTATATCAACTCTATCGTACCAAAACAATCTATAAAACTGGCGCTAATCAGAAACCAGCTGCCGCAAATGCTATTTAATAAAAATCTATCGAAACACAATAAGAGACTCTGCATGACCGTAAAGCCGTCCGTCCAAAATCATTCATCTATTTCTACTCAATCAGATAATGCCTTATCAAAACCAAATACATCTGACTGTTTAAGCATCGGCGATACCGTCTATAAATTAGCAGATCATACGCCAATGATGGTGCAATATCTAACCATGAAAGCCAACTATCCACAAGCATTGCTGCTATACCGGATGGGGGATTTTTATGAGCTGTTCTTTGATGATGCTAAGCGGGCGGCGCAAATATTAGACATCACCCTAACGCGTCGTGGTACGGATAAAGCGGGCAACCCGATAGCGATGGCGGGCGTTCCTTTTCATGCAGCCGATAGCTACATGGCACGCCTCATCGCGGCTGGGCAAACGGTCGTCGTGTGTGAGCAAATTGACGAGTCGACAACGACCAATGCTGGCAGCGCTAACAATAAGGCCAATATCCCTGCGATGGGCGACAAGCAAAAAAAAGACAAAAGTAAATCGGCGGCCGGTAGCATCATGCGCCGTGAAGTAGTCAAAACGCTGACAGCAGGTACTATTACTGATGATGCACTCATTGCACCAAACCATACACCGACTGTCGTCGCCATCGATATTGCTCATTTAAAAACGCAAGATAATAGCCAGACGTTACAAGCAGCTGTTAGCCAAATGGATCTAGCTGCAGGTACATTGACTACTCAGACGCTAATAGCAGATAAAAACGATATAGATGGATTGCAAACTCAAATGCTTACTGTGTTGGCGCGTTTTGCGCCTAGTGAATGTATCATTAGTGAAGCACTCAGCGATAGCATTGGCGGCACTGATGGCACTGATGCAGAGTGGATGCTGTGGTTGCGGCAACATCTGGACTGCCCTATTATAGAAGTCGCTGCCAATGACTTTCACCGTACGCACGCGAGCGACACGCTTTGTCAGCAGTTTGAGGTGCAACGTCTCGATGGTTTGGGTATAGCAGATAACGTACTGGCGCAAACTAGCTGTGCTGCGCTTATTCATTATGCACAGCAAACGCAGCAGCGCCATGTGCCACAAGTCAATCAGCTGATCGTTGAATACAGTGACGATTATTTGATTATTGATGCCAATAGTCAGCAAAACCTTGAGTTATTTAGTCCAGTCAGTAGTAGCGGTACTTCCCTAATATCCGTCCTTAACCATTGTCAAACGCCAATGGGCAAGCGACTGCTCGTACAGCAAATGAAGCGTCCACTGCGTCAGCATGCGCGCATCAATATGCGCCTAGATGCGATAACGTCCCTATTGAATGCGGATGGTCATTCACATCAGCATTCAGAAAATAGCTCACTGGTGACACGTTTACGAGAAACACTGAATACCATTGGCGATATAGAGCGAATCAGTAGTCGCATCGGGCTGATGAGTGCCAAACCTCGTGATTTACGCAAGCTTGCTGACGGTATCGCTAGCAGCGCCCAGATTACCACTTTATTGACAGCGTCAGGTATCAGCCATGAAGACGCTGGTCTATTGCCGATGTTGATGCAGCAATTGCCTGCCAGGCTGCCAGCCGTTCAAGCGGTGGCTGAGTTAATCGAGCGCGCTATCGTTATTGAACCACCTGCACATATCCGTGATGGCGGTATGATAGCTGCCGGTTATGATGAAGAGTTTGATCGTTTGACTCATTTGCATGACAATATTCAAGTGACATTGGACGACATGGTAGAGCGAGCGCGTCAAGACAATCAATTATCGAGTCTAAAAGTCGGCTTTAATAAAGTCAGTGGCTTTTACTTTGAACTACCCAAAATGCAAGCCAAAAACGCACCCGCTCACTTTATTCGTCGGCAAACGCTCAAGAGTAGTGAGCGCTTTATCACTGATGAGTTAAAAGAGGTCGAGACAGAATATCTGACTGCGCAATCTTTAGCATTAGCTCGTGAGAAAACGCTGTACCAAGCCCTGCTTAACCAATTAAATACGCATTTGGCTGAACTACAACAGTTGAGTGCGGCTATTGCCCAAATAGATGTCCTGAGCAATTGGGCGCAGCTTGCGACGACTTATCATTGGCAGCGTCCAACCATGGGAGAAGATTCAAAAACCCAAAATAAATCTATAGCCAAAAATCAGACCCATATCGATATCCGCCAAGGTCGTCATGTCGTGGTCGAAGCGGCGTTAAATCAGGCGAACGCGAACAATCGGAACGGTGCTGCATCAAGTACGAACCATTTTGTCGCGAACGACTGCGTGCTGGGTAGTGCCAATGCTGATGAAGGACATCCTGAAAGACTGCTCCTCATCACTGGCCCTAACATGGGTGGTAAGTCTACCTATATGCGCCAAACAGCGCTGATTGTCCTGCTTGCTCATTGCGGCAGCTTTGTGCCCGCCGAGCATGCACATATTGGTGATATTGATCGAATATTTACCCGTATCGGCTCAGCGGACGATCTGGCTGGTGGCAAATCTACCTTTATGGTGGAGATGATAGAGACGGCCAATATATTAAATCAAGCAACCCATAAATCACTGGTATTGATGGATGAAGTCGGACGCGGTACCGCCACCACTGATGGTTTGGCAATCGCTCATGCCTGTGTCAACCGTCTAGTCGATATTGGCTGCCTGACGTTATTTGCCACTCATTATTTTGAACTGACGCAATTGGGACAGACAAGTGACGATATTCGTAACGTCCACGTCGCCGCTAGTGAAGTCGACGGTCAGCTACTCCTCCTTCATCATATCTGTGAGGGCGCAGCAAGCTCAAGCTTTGGATTGCATGTCGCGAAGATGGCGGGTATCCCCACTCAAGTATTAAATGATGCCAAACGTTACTTGATAGACAATCTAAAAGCAGAAAATGAAAAAACTATTGATGATAAAAATGACTTAGCTAATTCAGTAACGGATAAACAGCAAAAGTCTAACAACAACTTGGTTCAAGAGCAGCAGGCTAGTTACACGTTTCAATCACCAAATATAGTAGATAATTTAAAGCAAAATCAGTTATTTAGCATAGAAGACGAACTAAGCGCCATTGATCCTGATAGCTTGACCCCCAAACAAGCGCACGATTTAATCTATCATTTGAAGAAAATCATTGGTCACTAAAGGGAATTGTCAAATCGTAGTAAAGGCGCTAAAATACGCTTTATTTTCGACTATTCTATTTAGCCAAAAGCCAAATCAATAACAGGTAGACATTACTATGACCTTTGTCGTTACAGATAACTGCATTCTTTGCAAATACACCGACTGTGTAGAAGTCTGTCCTGTGGACTGCTTTTATGAAGGACCAAACTTTTTGGTCATCGATCCTGATGAGTGTATCGACTGCGCGCTATGTGAGCCTGAATGTCCTGCCAATGCCATCTTCTCAGAAGACGAGGTGCCGAAGGGGCAAGAGATGTTCACTCAGCTAAACGAAGAGCTGGCGCAAAAATGGCCAAACATCACAGAGATGAAAGAGCAAATGCCAGAAGCCGCCAAATGGGACGGCGTCGAGGGTAAGATTCAGTATTTAGAGAAGTAGGCAGCCTGATCGCACTTTGAGGCGGGGATAAACCCCGTCAATAAAAAACCACCGAGCGGCAACTGCTGTTCGGTGGTTTTTTATTCTTAAGGTTTTAAATCTACAATATCTATTACACTATTATCACCGATTAACACTATCATATCCTGCTCATAAGCGACCAATGGCAACCATGCAATAATAGATGGATATTTATCGATGACGCCATCCACCCGCGACTTATCGTTGGACTGATATAGCTTGCTGATAGGTTTGGCTTTATCGTTAATCACCGACCACTGTTTATCTAATGGCTCATACAGATGAGGCTGCTTACTTGGCGCGATTCCTGTTTCTAGCTCTTGAAACAAACGAGCACTTTTTTCCTTGTCATTTTTTACCGCGGCGACAGCTACATACGTAGGCGCTCCCCACTCTAAGTGCTGATACGGTGCTTGGGCTTGCTCTAAGCTGGTTTTCGGTATTTCATTAGCTTGAACGACTTCAAAGCGTAGCGTATCAAAAGCAATATAGACAGGCCTGCTATGAGCAATGTTATACATGCCATAGATAAAGGCTGCAAGCTGTAAAATAATAATGACTGCCAAATCAAACTTTAATGACTTTTTATCCGGTTTGGCAATGATTAAAGTGAGTAAGGGACCAAGCACAGCGTCAATGACCAGCATCATGATAAATATATGAGTTACACCAACTGCTTTCGCAAGCGGTGCAGGATGCCATACCATAAATACTATATACAAACTCACTAAGGCTATGAGAATAGAAATCCCAAGGTGAATTCCAAAAGCTTTGAGACGAAACTTTAGAGAGGAATTTAGCATAAGTTACATCAATATTTTATGTATAGATAGAGCGCTTATATCAGTTATCACAGTTTTAAATAAAATGATATAAACAGTGTTAATTTTGACAAGTGGTTGGTAGCCTGTCTCTACTTACTGTACCACTACACACCCATTGAATGACTTGTTGGTTATTCAGTGTGTTGATTTCGGGCGTTAATACCAGCGTTTTACCAGCGATATTTCCAGCATCAAAATTGATAATGATAACACCTGTATTTGGTGCGACTTTAACCCCATTCTCAGAAACGTATTTGCCATCAAGTGCATCAGCCTGTCTACCGATAATTCCCGTGACAGCGACCTCTGCTGCATTAGGGAAGCGTTTGTTTTCCCATACGTGTGCCGCTATCTCACTACGCAAACCACTAGAGACAGTAAAACCTTCGACTGTTTGAGATTTACCAATGTAATTTAAATAACTGGGTATGGCGATAGCTGCTAGAATACCTATTATAGCAGTAACAATCATTAGCTCTATTAAAGTGAAGCCGTTCTGTATTCTCATAATAGGTCTTCCTTATCAAAAAATTAAAAAAAGCCCTAGCAATTGCTAGGGCTTTTTTATATTCAGAAGACTAGCAGATCATATTAGCAATTACTGACAGCTAGCAGGCAATCTATCAGAAGCTAAAGCTGTTCCACCGCCTACAACGGCACCGGCGCAAGTCCATTGACTGATCTGACCATTGGCTGTATTTAAAGTTGGTGTCAGTGTCATACTAGTACCTGAGTTAGCACCTGCATCAAATAAAACACCGATCACACCATCATCAGCAAGAGTTACACCAGTTGTTGGTGCAAAATACTTACCATCTAACGCTGCTGCTTGCGCTAAAAGTGAAGCTACTTTAGGCTGTGCAGCATCAGTTACGGCATCTGGTAATTTACCTTCAGTTGAGGCATATACACCAATATCGCTTTGCAAACCTGAAGTTGCTTTAAAGCCTTCTGATGCTTGTGCACGAGCTGTATAGTTCTGATAAGCAGGTAGAGCGATCGCAGCTAGGATACCGATAATAGCGATAACGATCATTAGTTCGATTAAGGTAAAACCTTTTTGAGCGTTCATAAGAACTCCTTTAGAGAGGATAAAGATAACGGATATTCGCTCGCGCTATCTTTTGTTATGTTAGGTATTGGATATAATGTATTGATCTTTCATGTCCTAGTAGATGCATATAGCGTGCCAATATTATTAGTCACAGTAGCTATATATGCTAAGTGTCCAATTCTTATCGCTATTTATTGATATTTTCGTGCAGTCACTTACCATACTGCTATTTACTGATACTAATTGTTACGCTAAGCATACCTAAAAGTGTCAGTTTATGTCAATGGCAGCTACTTTGGCTCACGATAGCTGACAATAATTGTCAGTTCTTTTTTAGAGATTATTGTTTTAGTTATTTACTCCACTCATCACCAGTACCACAGACAGTACCGCGGCATTTGATGCCTTGATAATTCAAAGTCAAGTTGCCATCACCTATCATTTGTGTCGCTGTTTTAGGACTGGCAGTAATTTCCCATTTAGCAACAAGTGGATCGGTTATGGTCACATCATATAGCGCAGTGCCCTGCCTTGGATATGCGGTCGAAAAATCTGTTTTGACACTTGCACTAATCGCGCTATAACTACCTTGCGCTAGTTTACGACTTTCTATCTCTGAAGCGATATTTTGCATCTCACTCATCATGTCGGTGCGTTTGGTTTTGATGACGTATCGTTGGTAGCTAGGATAAGCAATCGCTGCTAATACACCGATAATGGCGACGACGATCATCAGCTCTATCAGTGTAAAGCCTTGCTGACGCCCAATCATCTCTTTCTGATGGTACTTCACTGCTGTCATCACCACTCCTTTTGACCTGTGCCGCAGTCATCATCTGTACTAGTCACAGTCCTATCTTTGCTTTTACACCGTACGCCAGTACTACTTATCATGATGATATGCGCATCTGAGCTTTCAAATGATGCATTTGGTTCGGCCAGCATACGCCATGAGCTACCTGCTGTAGAGTAGCCTGTACTTGTAGGTGCTAGTGTGTTACCAGTGCTCGCATCTACCAAGGTAATCACATAGCTGTAATTGGTGCTATCGCTGCCTCTGGGGACATAAATGGTCTTGTTGTCGGTAGCATCATAGCCATAGCTTGCAGTACCATCACTGGCTTGTTTTTTTGGTACAAAACCCTTATAAGTCAGTGCACTAGCGCGCCAGCGGTTCAGCTCTATCTGTAGCTGCTGCATGCTTGCTTGCGCTTGTGCTTCAGCGTTTCGGACTACATACTGACGATAAGAAGGAACCGCAATCGCTGCCAATACCGCCACGATCATGATAACTATCATTAGCTCAATCAGCGTAAAGCCTGAGTGTTGTTTTGAGGCTTTCATGCCCATGCGACCACCTTATCAGTCTACTTCATACCATACTTTTGGCTGCAGCGTATAACGCTCGTTAAATATCAACTCAGGCGCGGTGCCGTTGCCTATGATGCTATCATTCACGCTTAAGTTCCCTTGATTTAACCCTTTGGGGTTTGTGAGCGCATTAAATAGACCTTTACCATTATCAGAACCAAAATCGACTCGGTCATTGGCGCGTTCAGCCAATGTTCGCGTGCCGATCAGCAGTCGCTGATTTGAGAGGCTTGAGCTGCGTGGTCCAAGCGTGAGCTCTTGAATACCCTTACCTGCCTGTACATAACCTGCAGTCCCATTTTTGGAGGCTTCATCGGTACAGATACCATAAGGTAAGCAGTAGAGCTGTCTCTCTGAGCCGCCTGTCACTTTGGCAGAACAAGAGTCCACGGCATTATAGCTCATATCTGGGTTGTAGACCGTTGTATACAAATAACCGTCTACCACTGCAGATTTGCCAACGCCTTTGGTATATCTGACATTACCATAGCCGTCAAAGCGCGTTAATGGATAATACCAGCCGTTTTTCTCTCCTTTTCTTAAGGTATTTATCACGGCGTTTTTTTGTGCCAAGGTGTATCCAGCTCCCGTCAAATTACCAATACTTGACGGCAGCTCGGCAAGATCCGTACTGTTGGCTTCAAGCTCTACGATTTCTTGACCATTTGTGGTGCCTGAAGTGGTAAAGTTGCTCGCATAAAATACATGGTCTGCCTTGGTAATATCACTATCGATAATGCCATATAGCCTATCAGCCTTATCATTGTCTCGTATTTTAGAGAGCGGTGAGCTGCGGTCCCCTGAGATGACATTTACGAGTGCAAATAGTGAGTTGGTTAAATCGTTACGATAAAAACTGACAACTGGCCGCTCGTAGAAACGGTGATTGTATTTTTTGTTGCTGCCTGAATAGGCAGGTTTGAGTACGCGTGTGACTCTGGTGTTACTAAAAGAAGTTTCTGGTGAAGCAGTGCCGGATGCCACTGGCTTCACAAAACCTGCATTGGTAAAATCAGCGCGGAATACTTGACCGCCCAGATCGGCAAAGTAGATATGATCCATAAAGCCGTCATTATCACGGTCTAAGGTAGTGACACCAGCGACAATACTATTGGTCATACTATTGACCGTCTTAGTCGGCGAGCCTTCAGCAGATGCCGACCATATCAAAGCGCCTGTTTTGGCATTAATAATGTATACTGCGTTACCTTTAACCGATGATTTGTTTGAGCAAGCACCTAACTCTGTATCTGTGATACCAACCTGAAAGCCCTCATTTTCATAGCACATGTCATAACCACCACCAAACACTAAGACTTCGGTTCCTTCATCAGTCTTACTCATTTTTATTTTGGCTTTAGTAGGTTTTGACCATATTTGCCCCATACGGCTAAAGCCCGAAGTTGTAGGCGTGATCGTAAACATCATGCTAGGAGCATTAGTATTGGTAAGGTTTACACCATAAAAGGCCTCCCCTCCCATACGCAGACCACCGTATGCGAATACACCTTTGCCGCTTCCTGTCTCGACATTTACTTGCCCGTTGCTCAGATCATACCTGTAGTCAGCCGTGACTAGCCACGGGGCATCTACACCAAAGTTGGGCGCACCTATTTCAGGTTTCGTTGCACCTTTGATCAGCGCGTCAGACTTGCTACTATCCATGAGCATCTCTTTTGGAATGATCACGAATTTTTCTGCACCGCCATCACCCACTCCATAATTATCGGCGTCCACTAAGTGCAAACCACCTTCGGATGAACCAAATAACACATAATCATCACGTGTACCAGTCACTCTACCTGTGGTGGTATCTAAGTTGGCTGAATACGAAACTGCGGCTGGCGTGGAGTGCACCGTTGCACCCAGCACCCTGATTGCTTCAGGCGCATTGGCACTACTAAGCGTCATGTCTTTTACCGCTGTGGCAGTGCTTGGAAGAGAGGTAAACCCTAAGAAATTCAATATCTTTCTTAATGTCACTTCGTTATAGGTAGCTGTATCTTTAAATGTATTGTTGGTCAGTACGGCACCATCTACCACGACTTTGCCCGAAGCATTTACGCCTACTTTTCTCAATACAGGTTTTTTGTTGGTAGCGTTATCCCAATCCTCTACATACAGTGTTCTAACAGAGGCAACCCCTGTCGCTGGTGTCTTTAATTGCGCAAAAAACCCACCACTTTCTACCTTATCGTTGGCACCAGGATAGTTTTTATCTGACCACATATCTTGCGTCGCTGGATTCAGATCACCAGCGATACTTTTAAACAGCTTAGAGCCTCCTTTTCCAAATAAGGTGCCCTCGTTTAAGGTATATTTTTTTAAATTACCTTCCCAAATAACTGCGTTTTCCGCTACTTTGGGTTGTAACGTAGGATAATAGGCAATGGCGAGCTGACTATCGGCACGATATGGGTCATCAGGAATAACAATCGTACCTGAAGGTACCGATGGTAAGGTTTGGTTTAAATCACTGACGAAGGTAACAATACTATTAACAATATCGTCTGTGGACTGTGCTGAATAGAACCCACCTTCGCCAAAGCCGCCCACGCCTGATAAAGATGGATGGGATTTTTCGCCCCAGTTGCAGGCGTTTCTTGCATCAATATTGTTGATTTTTTCACAGTTATAAAAATCGCGATCTGCGGTCACACCCGTTTTTGGATTAGTATAAGGTAACCTGCGAATGATTCGCTGTTCTGGTTGTTTCTGTGCATCTGCCACTCGATCAACATCAAAAACAGAGCCAAAGCCAACCACCGCTGTATATATTTCTCTATCTGTACCTAGTGGATTGATAGTTGGATCACGTAAGGCTTTGGCAAAGGCACCAACTTCAGGCATGCCGTTACCACTTTGACTACCACTTGGTAGTGTAACCGCTGGTATACTAAAATTAGTAGACCCTAAAGCTGATTTCATTAAAGGTAAAGGATTAGGCGAGCTATTCGGTTCACCATCAGTTAAGAAGTAAATACCACGTCCATCACAGCTGGAGGCTGATGAGAGCGGGCTTATATAGTTTGAACCAGACTTTGCACTTGTAATAGACTTTTCAAAACCACTAAAGCCCCAGTCTTTAGAACTTTGGGTTTTGTTTCTTGATAGACAAGTACTATTGTAACGTCCACAATTTACAACGTTATAACCATATGATGATTCGATTCTATTATTATTAGTTCCTATACAATCCGTACCAGACCATGTGTTGCATTCATAATAATAGCTACCTAATCTTACATACTCTTCTCTCGGATAAGTGATAGAAGTAGAAGTGTTTTTACCTAACATATATGCGCCAACTTCTGCATAGGCATTGGCTGTCGGTGTTCCATTCTCTCCCTTTAATGCTGCTACTGCTGTTTTGATGGCATTACGCTGGGTCTGATCAACCAGTTTTGCCGGTACGACTATCTTTCCACTGGTACCATCAGCACCTATATATGTATTATTATTTTTATTGCTTTGCGTTGAGTACTGACCAATTCCAATGGCTACTTTTGTAGCATCTAGTTGGGTGTTATCCATTAAAGCAAAAAGTGCATCTTTCAGACGGGTTAAACGGTCGTAATACCTACCACTTTCAATGTTTTTATAATAGTACGTATCATTAGAAAACCAACCGCCACTTTCTTCAGTATAACCAGAGGTTGATGGTGCTGATATTACAGTATTACAAAAAGTGCTGCCATCACAACTATACCAAGTAGTACCTCTCCAACTAGACGTTTTTTTATAGAAATATTTTTTATTAATAGCTTCGCAGTATGTTCTCGGATAGACTGGCGAGGTAGTGGAATCTATGGTTTTAATTGCATTAGAAGATACTCCATTAGGTAGGTCACACGCATCAGCTCCAACATTAGATACGAGGGCTGACATACTACCCGAGGTATCAAGCATCATGGTAACTGTGGTCTTACCACCCTCAGCTGCTTTATATATCTCTAAATCACCAATTTTTTTGCCTGCTACATCTGCTTGTGCAGGAAGCGTCATCATCGATGCCATAGCAACAACTAAATATTTTAGGGGCACTGGAAATGCTTTTTTTCGGGCTGGGGCATTGCCGAGTCGGTTCATGACATCTATCCTTATATTATATCAGCACGATGAATAGGCAAATTAAGGTGTAGAAAGCACACACTTAGAATCCATAGAGCCTCTGCCAAAGGGATAACACTTGGTAGAGGATGAAACGTTTTCCACATCCGCTTGCTCATATAGCATCTTGCTCGGTGTGCCAACTTCTAGTAAGCATTCATTTAACGACTTTTCGCCAGTTGCTACATTAGCTTTGATACTGGTTTGCGCATAACAATTATTACCCGCTAGCTCCGGCTCACTATAAGCTGGAAGCGAAGCAGTTGGTCGAATATCGAACTTATATTTTTTGCTGGTTCGATCTTCACTTTCTTTACCCAAAACCACATGACCAAACCGCTCTGCGTTAGGCTCAGGTGGGGTGATGGTAATACTCATTTGAGTCATCACGGCCTGTCGGGCACTAGTATAATCTTCCGCTTTTTCATAATCACATATTCCATTATTTAATCCATCTACATATCCACCAGTAGACGCTCTAACGGTTGCACTATTTGTCAGGTAACTTTGCGTGCGAGGATTAAAACAATAAATAAACTCATTTGTCTTATTATTTTCAAATAGTAAAAAATGACCAAGGGCGCCTGTTGCACTGGTCACATCTTTATATCCTGTAGAGTCTGCACTACCATTTAACATCATTTCTAGCTTTTGATTAGCACTATCTGCCGACTGCAGTAAGACTGTATTAATTTGATCACTAGTTGCGATTTTAAGGTCTGTCGTACTTTGCCTAACGGCTATTGCACCAGCTAAAATAATAAGTACTAAGAATAGTAGTACCACTATCAGTGTTGCACCTTGCTCGGTACTCCGATAGGTCATATGAATATCTTTTTGTGTCGATCTTGACAGATCACGGTATCGTATCACCTCTAGTCTCCTTACCAATATGCTATAGGTCAGTACTTACATTGACGACACGAGCATTTCGCAACAATGTTGTAGCTTCATAGGTAGTGCGAACTTTTTTTGTACTACCAGTATCTGTTTTTAATTTATTTTCTGTTGGCGGCTGTCCCAACAAAGCAAATTGTGTTTGTTCTGCGCTACCGATAATAGGTGTACTACCATGTACGATTAGACCAATTTTCACTGCCGTGATAACAGGGTTACCAGATGTTATATTAAGATAGGCGTTACTTGGTAAATACACCATCTGTCCTGCATTAGCGCCAGTGGTATACTGTACTCCCAATAGCACCTTAAATTGATCGACATTAATAATAGACTCTTGCCCCGCTTGACCAAATTGACGTGAGTCAGTTGCTGGCATTGTATCGTCTATTCCACCAGCTGGATTAACCCGACCTGCGTCACACGCCAATACCAAGTTTTTGATAGCGCCAGTACTGGTATCATTTGTTGCTTGGCGTAAAAAATAACGTTCAATAACGATGTCATTGATAGCAGCAGTCGCACCTTCACAGTCTGACATTGGTGCACCCGTTATATTGGTATATTGAATTGTCAGCTGATCGCTACCAGTATTGGTATTAGATATTCCCGTCCATCCATTTGGACCAACAGCACTTTCCCCTGCTCGTCTGGTCAAATATCCTGTATTCGGATAAGGGTTCGGTTCACTCGGATTTGGAACGACGATATTAGCACCTGTTAAGACAATACCACCATTGGGTGTGGCTCCATCAATCCTAGTCGTTGAATTACCTAAGTTGGCTAAGCGGATACTTTTCTCCAGTTGCTGTAAGCCAAAAATACTTGCATCTTGCAGCTCACTACCGCTGGCTTGAATACTGCTGGTCTTTGCATTAATTAGATATACTTGAATAACAGCTGCTGACACAATTAAACCAAGTACCAATGAAATCATAAGCTCTATTAAAGTAAAGCCCGCCTGCTTCTCAGTACCATAGCTAACTTCATGATTGTATGACATCAGTACGTCTCCACGATAAAGCACTCTGCACCATTCTTATAACTACCATCAGCGTTAGCACAGGCGTTCGAAGCAGAGTCACTGAGTTCAACCGTCGTATCACCCCAGCTGGCTACAAAACATTGCAGCTCTTGATTACCTAATGTCCCAGGACAGCCACTTGGAACCATACCAATACTAATATCATTAGCACTAGCATATGATTTCATTAATAATCCATCACGAGTTGCTAGTTGATTAATAGTACAAATATCTGCTGCTGCAGGTACTGTATTGGTATTATTAACACAGCTGTTTTTAGTTATTGTTTTGCCCTCAATACTTATTGAATCTGAAGATCCGTTTATTGCCGCCTTAAAAGCAGTGATACCAGTAGGATTTGCTCTTATCGTCTCAGCACCACCCCGAATGATAGTTAACGCTCGCGTACGCATCAGGCTTTCGTCTGTCGCTTTTATAGCTGACATCTGCATTGCACTAAAACCTAACACGGCGACAGCTAGTAATAGCAGTGCCACCATTACTTCTATTAGTCCTACGCCTGCCTGTGTGTCTACGGTCTTCATTAGCAGCTCCCAGCATTCGTCGTATTAATATTAGCAATGCTCGTAAGGCTTACTTGTTTAGGTGTTTCATTAGTAGAGCCACTATCACAGATGGTATATATTACTGTGGCATTATTAGCTATTTTCTTATTGGGTTGAAAAACAATACTGCTTACTGTAGATGGGGTAATCTTTTGGGTAACTGTACTTCTAGCGTTAAGATTATAGGTAGATATATCGTCACCACCAACTTGTAATTTGATCGTTTGAGGTGTGCTAGTACTCGTGTATACGACTGTTACATTCTGACGCCGAAGTATACTTTCCACTTTCGCCTCTTTTAACGCATTAGCCAACGTATTCGCCGTTGCCTTTACGCGCTGATTGGCCAACTGCGTACTAATGCTAGGCGCTGCGATACCGACAATAATAGCGAGCACCGCAATCGTGACCATCAGCTCAATCAGGGTAAATCCTAAACTGGCTGTTCTTAGCGAGGTCGGTAGACTATTCATAGATGCGTTCACATCAAATCCCTATTTAGCACTGCTAATGTCTGTCTCTGATCAGTTTTTGTTTTAAAATAACTAAAATCTGGTGTCAGTTTTGCTAATAGTTTTATAGTTAGCTTAACTAATAATATGCAATTTTTGTTCCACAACATTCTGTTCATGTTATATACGGATGAACAATAATACATACTTGATAGACCAGTAAATATATATGTAATTAATAATATAGCGTTACGATGATATATAAGCAATATATTAATAATTTCAATTAGATAGATGATTTTTAGGACTGACTGCCATGAGCTAACGCATAGGCAGAAATATGATAATTGCTATGGCTTTGAGCATTTATGGTCACTGTTTGCTCAGATGAGATGAATGCACGTGCCAATGCTTGCAAGCTTGCGCCTGTCGTCGCGACATCATCGAACAATAGCAAGCGTTTTACCGGAGGTTTTTCTGTTAGTGCAAAAGCGTTGTCTAAATTGCTTAGACGTTCAGCGCGTGTGAGCCCTTGCTGACTGACCGTATCATCAATGCGCTCCACACCGTGCCATAAAGGAATTTGCCAATGCTTTGACAGTTGTAATGATAAAATACTGACCGGATCGAACCCTCGTTTCACTAGCCGTTGATTGGTCGTTGGCATGGCAACAATCACGCTATTATTACGATGACAGCCATGTGGGCGTGGTAGCTGGCGTAATGCATGTAACAACAATGGCAATTTTGTCATGTCTTCATGATGCTTAAACGCCCGAATCGCTTGACGGATTGGATATTCATAATAGGTGGATACTTGGATAGATAAGGATTTACCAGCAGCAATGTCAACATCAAAAGGCTGTGGCAGCCATGCGATACTATTATGGCAATAAGTGCAGAGTAGACCTCTATTTAAGCGGTGATTGATTTGATGAAAAATATGAGCGAACGAGGATGGATTGCTTGAAAGGGAAAACTCAGAATGTTCGCTCGATGCGTCATTACTATTAGCCTGTGATTGCTGCATCAATAGCTGAGACTGTGGTGTACTGCGATAAATACGGCATAGCTGGCAGCGTACACTTAAATACTCTGCCAGCCACAGTCCAGTTTGATAAGGCACTAAGCGGTGCATAGACTAGTGATTATCATAAATATGTTAAGACTCGCTTATATTAGAGGCCTTTCCAATCATTCAGTACGATACCGAAACCAATAGAGGTATTCTCATGATTATAATCAACAATGGACTCGCCATAACCTTGGAATAGCTGCACCATACCATTGACGTTTTCTGACAATGGATAGATATAATCGATTTGGGCAGCGCCTTTATTGGTGCTTGGATTGTAGCGCAAGGTACCGCTAATGCTCTGCTCGGCAGGCAAATCATATAAGAACTTGATATCGCCATAACCCATGTAATCTTCGATATCTGGGTTGTCATCGTCGCTACTGCTATCACCATTCACTCGAGCCCATAGACGCGGTATGACTGACAGCTTACCCCACTCGGCCCCTGCCATCAGATAAGCACGGTTCCACGAACGTGATAACGGATCGTCCTGTCCATTAGAATGGTGCACAGCACCCGCGCCTAACATACGTAAACGCCCACCGAAAGGTAGGTCTGCCGTCACAGGCTGAGTCAAAAATATCTCAGGCTGATAGTCGGTAGCACGAAATGGCCGTGAATTGTCTTCGTTATACACCTGCCAATGTGACTCTTGGGTATAGCCGAACCACAGATCAGCGCTGGTATCGAATAGATCCTCTGCGACTTTACTCTTTAGAGACAACTGGAATTTTAGCTCTGTCTCACGTATGTCATTAGAGTCAAAAGGTTCAATTTCTTGAGAAGGGGTGGTTGGGCTTAAATTAGGATCAAAAGTATAAAACAATGGCAGCAGATAAGTCGGACGGTATGGTCTTACTGTCCAAGTACCGCGCTCACTGTTTTGATCGAGATCATATGCCAAACTGAGTGGTGTGTATTTTTCAATATCTGCTTGAGTGACACCCACATTTTCTAGAACTTGTGCTTCTTGCTGATTGTCTGTGACCGTATCCAAACTATTAGTAGCAGACTGTTGATTAGCAGTTGCGCTCTCATCACTAAAAGTACTGGTCGAGTTCTCTTCCACAAAAACAACTTGTGGATTACCCGAAATAGTCGTCTTGAATGTTTTTGCCAAATCAACTGGTTGTTTGGTCGTGGTGTAGCTTGGTGTTTTACCTTGTTCAGCTACCTTATCAAAACAAGCCAAACGAGCGGCACTGCTCTGCACTTGCGTACATTCAGAAAACAGCTTCGCTTGTTGAGCAATAAATTCTTTGCTGATTACTTTACCGCTCTGTGTGGTTAAGCTCTGCGGCATCTCAACGGTTTCATATTCAAACGCCGCTTCTGGTACTGGCAGTTCGTTATAAGTTTGGCTATTGTCAGCTGCTTGTACTTGTACCGCCGTACAACTCAACGCGATAGCGACTGCGATACTCAAATGAGTATGTATCGTGCGACTACTGGCGTTACGACTGATTACATGAGTACGTTGTAATTGACGCTGAGTGGTGATGTGGGCAAACATAAATGTCCTTTATCTAACCAGCATTATCGCCAGCAGAGTATGTGAGTTAATTAATATAACTGTTAGCGTCGCCGCTAAAAAACTAGAAAAAATGAGAACATCAGAAGCAGTTATGACAAACTGATATACCCCTTCAGTATTGTTACTTTATTGTAATGAAAATATAATCACTATACTAGCGTTATCGATATATTAAATCTGCTTAAAAAGACATATTGTGTGTAAAACCAAACGTTTAGAAGATATTATTAAAATAATTTTATGGGATGAAAAAAGTCAGCGTACCATTATTGGCGTACGCTGGCTTTTTTTCATTATTAAGCTTTAGCAAAAGAATTACTCAGGTTATTAAGTACGGGTTGTGAGCCATCAGTTATTTAGCGTCGTTAAGGTTTGTTCGAACTCCACGCGACCGATTTCGCCCACTTGCTGATTAACCAATTGACCATCTTGATAATAGAGTAATGCTGGCGGGCCAAACAGCTTGTAGCGTGACAAAACGGCTTTGGAGTCGTCAGTGGTCTCGGTAATATCAAGCCTTACTAACTGCCAATCTTGCATTTGTGCGGGGCGATTATGGAATAAATTTTTGTCCATAATACGGCACTCAACGCACCAGTCTGCTGTTAAATCGACAATCACTTTAGAGTTGTCAGCGACAATGGCGTCTAGCTCTGCCAATGTAGTAATGGTCTCATCTGTCGCCATATTATCGTTACCCAATGGCTGACCAGCCGTGGATGGTACCATCATCGGCGCAGCGCTTAGCGAGGCTAATGGATGCAAGCTGTCATCGTTTCCTAGTGCTGCACCCACTATCAAACAAGCCGCCCAAATACCAGCGATCAGACTCATGGCTTGGGTTAACATGCGTCTTTTGCCAATCCAGCTCCACGCCCATGTCGCCACCACCATAAACCATAATGCCCATACCATTAGCATCACGGGTGAGATAAAGACACGCTCAATTAATAATAAAGCAACGGCAAAGAGCAATAAGGCAAAACCTTGCTTGACCCAGTTCATCCACTCTCCTGCCTTCGGCATGATTTTGCCCTGAGTAGCACCAATTAAAATAAGCGGTGCTGACAAACCAAAACCCAGCATAAATAAGGCGGCGAAACCCAAGAGCGGACTACCAATGGTAGAGACTGCCAGTAGCGCACCGAATAATGGCGCAGAGACGCAAGGAGATACGACTAATGCAGATAAAAATCCAGCAATCAAACTACCGCCTGTGCTACCAAGCTTGCTGTCGCCTGCTTGGCTAAGCCCTTGCATTTTTCGGCTGAGTGCTTGCGGTAAACGTACAGTAAAAGCATCCAGCATGTATAGCGCTAACAAGACAAAAACAATCGCAAAGCCAATCAAAATAATAGGATTTTGCAACCAGCCAATAATACCTAATGACTCGCCAAATACCGCAATCACAGCGCCCAAAATACCATAGGCAGTCGCCACACCAATTGCGTAACTGGTGGTTAGAATGACGCCGCGTTTGACCGTTGGGTTTTGCTCGCGGGCGACAATATTGGCAACGATGGGCAGCATCGGTAGGACACACGGCGTCAAGGCCAAACCTAGACCTGCTAAGAATAGCAATACCAATGCGAGCCAAGGATGAGACGCCAAACCAAAGGGATCACCATCAACAAGGTTGCTAGCATTTACATTCTCGCTATTGTTCGCGTCACTTGATACATTGGCGTTTGCTCCAGAAATCGTGGTCGTTGCAGTGCTACCATCTAAAGAGTCGTACTCCAAAGTACTGTCATCGATTAGATCATAATCAATAACATCCTCATCCGTTAACGCCTGTTCTGCTTGCGCCGTGGTGCTACTGGTTGTTATAGATGTCGTCTCAGTATTCCCAGCAGATATCGTCGCATCAGTCAGATTGTCGCTCGCGGCCGTCTCGCCAACAGACGCACGTTCTGCCTCAGTGTTGGCATTACTTGTCGCGCTCTGTGACGATGCTGCTGTGATATTGACAGTGGTTTTGATTTTTTCAGGGGGATAGCACAATCCCGCTTTGGCGCAACCTTGCCAACCAATGACAACTGCTGCTTCATCGATGTTTTTGCCGTTGTTACTGGTCAATGTGGTAGTTGCGACCATATTGGCTTGATCAAACACCAATACCTTACCAAATGTCGGATCGTCGATTGAATATGGCTTTTGGTTAAAGGTAAAAGGTGCCGCCGTCACGCCCGCAGGTAGCGTCAGTTTGATTTGATTTTTATAGACATAATGCTCAGGCGTGATATCAAACGCGATGGATAAACGCGTACCTGACTTGGTAGAGGCACTACTGCTACTCACCTGAAAGGCTTCATCTACTGGCAAAAATTTCGATTGCGCTGTATTTTGACTGCTGCCAAATAGATCACCCAATCCTGCCGCTTGCGCCGTCGTTGAGGTCGCTAACAACCCTGTCAATAGCGAGCCGCTAGCAATCACACATGCTAAGACATACGCTTTTTTTGCATGTGTATTTGCAGTCAATGATGCCGATTGTTGTGATATCTTCATGAGCATGAATAGCTACCTGTTATTACCAATATTTGAATCAAACTTCTCAATACTTATCTACGTGTCGCAGCAATATTTACCTTAGTTTTGATCTTTTCGGGTGGGTAGCATAGCCCAGCTTTTGCACAGCCTTGCCAACCAATGATAATCGGGGCATTTTTTGCACCTTTACCATTATTGGTCGTCAGCATCGTGGTGGCAACGACACTCCTTTGCGTAAATACAGGAACTTTACCAAAGGTTGGATCATCAATGGACACTGGTGCCTGATTAAAAGTAAATGGTGTCGCATTTATTCCTTTGGGAAAGCTTAACGCGAGCTGCTCTTTATAGACATAATGTCCTGGCGTGATATCAAACGTGATGGATAAACGCGTGCCCTTAGATGTGGCTTTTGTGCTGCTGACCACTTGGAAAGCTTCATCCACTGGTAAAAATTTTGATTGCGCAGCGCCACTACTATTAAATAAGTCGTTCAATCCTGCCGCCTGTGCGCTGATTGATGTCATTGATAAAGCTGTCATCAACGAGGTGGTTGCAACAGTAAACGCAAGCACATGGAACTTAGTAGCGCGTTTATTGATAGCGACTGATTGTAGTGTTGGTATTTTTATTGACATAAGTTATTACCTTTGATGTTAGCTTCCAGTGACTGGCAGTACGGACATACACCTACTGATAAAACTATTGACCCTCAATACAAGGTTCATATCAGATGGTATTTATTTTACGTATCGATAAAAAATATCAACCAATAAAAAGATATTGGTTGATATTGATAGGTCGTTAATTGCACGATAGCAAGTGCGTTTAACGATATTTTATTGGTATAGATTTTTTAGATGCAGACAAAGCTAAATTTTATAGCTGAGCATAAAGATCCGCATCCTGACCTTCACCACCTTGCTGTCCATCTGCACCTAAAGAAAACAAGTCATAAGCTCGCCCTTCACTACCTGGCGACACATATTGCAATTCATTCTCCCAACCATCAGTAGGATAGCCACCTTTTATATAGCCCCCTTCAGGATAGTTTTTGGCGTCACTTGGCGGTGTGGTAAGCGCCTCTAACCCTTGCGCTGTCGTCGGATAGCGTGAATTGTCGACTTTATACATATCTAACGCGTTGGAAACGGTAGCGAGCGCGGTTTCAGTGGTTTTGACACGCGCTTTGTCACTTTGCCCGACTACTTTTGGGACGACCAAGCCTGCAAGAATAGCCAAGATAACGATAACCACCATAATCTCAATAAGCGTAAATCCCGATTGTCTAGACTTACCTATCAAGCTGCGATGTGTCATTGAATGGACTCTCTGATGGTCATTTACAATGCCACCATGGGCTTGAGTATTATTATTGTCATCTTTGGTATTGGCACTTTTTGGGCTAATATTTACTTGAAGGGTGTCAGTCATAGTCATTGCTTTGGTCATCACAGTTATGTAAATAGTAAAAGTGGCGTTCTAGTAGCACTCGTGCATTTAGGAGCTTATCAATAAAACCCTAAATCATTGTCACTATAAACCATGGTTTTATTTTTATCCAGCGCTGTGCTCAGATTGTCATTACAGTCAATACCAAGTAACCATCAGCAACAAGTAATCAGCAGCAAGTAGCCGTCACCAAATAATCATCGATATTTATCACTATCGTTTTGACCCGCTTTCACTATAACGTGGTGCTTAGGTTTACCATAGCAAAAATTTTGCTTGGTCAACAATATACAACAGTAAGCAAATCTTAAGAAAGCTAACGTAGGGTTTAGCAAGATAGGGGATTAAGAGAGGATAAAAATGCAGATAGTTGATAATTTGAGAAGAGCATATCGGCTATTTTTCAGCTAGTCAGTTAACTATTGACTAGCCTGCCAAGTCATTCATATTAACGATTGGTAGCATCACTGCCATCACGATAATCATCACCACCACACCCATCAAGACCAGCATCAAAGGCTCAAGTAATGATAGTAAGGTACTGATAAAATTGGTGGCCTCCGCCTCCTGCATTGTGGCGGCACGACTGAGCATACTTTCAAGCTCGCCTGAGTTCTCCCCACTTTTGATCATTTGTACCATCATGGGCGGAAAGTAAGTGGATTTTTCGAGTTGGCTGGATAAACTTGAGCCTTCTGTGACCCTATCAGCAGCGCTCATGATCGTTTGCTTGATGTGCAGATTGGTCGTCACTGCCGCACCAATATGTAGCGCCTCAATCAACGGCACCCCTGAACGCACCAAAATCGCAAGCGTACTAGCAAAACGCGCCGCATTCAATCCCTTAGACAATCTGGCTAATATCGGTAGCCTGAGCACCATACTATCTATTGCCAATTTCCCAGCCTGCGTTTGGGCAAAACGATAAAACAAAAACGCAGTACCTGCCAATACCAGCAGCATTAACCACCACCACTGCGTAATGATATTTGATAACGTCAGAACGACTTGAGTAATCAATGGCAAGGCATGTTCGGACTGCTCAAAGACTTTGACAATTTTGGGCACCACAAAACTCATCAGCCCCATGATCACGCCAATTGCCATAACCATCAGTACAATCGGATAGACCATCGCCCCTTGGATTTTCTTTTGAAGGGCAAAGCGGTTTTCAGTGTAGTCGGCTAGCTGATTAAGGATTAAATCCAAGTGACCAGATTTTTCGCCTGCGGCAATCGTGGCAATATATAACGGTGGGAAGCTCGCGGCCTGTTGTAATGCTCGTGCTAAGCTTAAACCTTCGAGGACATGTGAGCGTACCGCCAGCATCAGAGATTTGATATGCGTCTTTGGCGATTGTTTAGCGACAGCAGCCAAAGTTTCTTCAAGTGGAATACCGGCCGCTAGTAACACAGCTAACTGGCGTGTGAGTAATGCAAGCTCATAAGCAGATGGTTTTTTATAGCGGCTTTTGTTTTGGCTTTGTCTGTCATTGACCGCACTGACTTCGACTGGTGTCCACTGCTTATCACGCAGCTGCTGCCGAACTTGCCGAGCAGAATCCCCTTCTAGTAAGCCTTTTTGGACACTACCTTGGTCGTCAAGCGCTTTAAAATGATAAGCGGGCATAGCGGCAGATATCCTAAAAAAGTCACAGGTAGGGGTTTGGATGTATGGCTTAACAAAAAGGGTAATGTCTATAAAAACTATCTATAGTGAATTCAGTATAAAAACGATACAGTGGGACTGGGATAAATTTTTCGCAGCATCGAGCAGCATAGGCACAGCACGCAAGGAAAATTTAGACCAGTTCCACCTTGATATATAATGTATCTGTTTTATTTAGGATTGACTATATCAAAGCGGCGTTGAGTCATTACTGTCAGGCATCAAGCCTTGTAATAATAAGACATCCAAATGCTGCTGCTGTAACTTTTTATCAAAATCATTGACCTCAGCGATCAGCATTCTCTCAATGCGTTTATCACTTGCAAACACACTCAAGCGCGCACAAATCACTGCCAATTGATAGACACGTTTTTTACAATACCCATCCAGACCTTGTAACAGCCTGACCATGTGCGGCGTCTCAAGACTAGCATAGTCATAATCAGCAACGACTTGCTGACCCAGCGCTGCCACACCATAACTGATAGATAAGTGCGCGCAGAAATAACAGCTGAATAAATACCCAACCACGTGACCGATATAATAACCGCGATCATAGGTAAAGCTGCTCACGCCAAAGTGACCTAGCACGTAGCTATTGAGACTGCCTTGATCGCGGATTGGCTTGCCATGTTTTAGCTTACCGACAGTGGCAAAACACAGCGGGTTGCGCCCATCCTGCGTGGTAAGCTGCCAACCTGCTGGCTGCTGAGCGGGCATATGATGCACGATATCTGCAATAATATCATCGACCACGTGCAGCTGCTGCCAAAGTCGTTCAAGCATTTCTGTATCCATCAAACCACGCTTATCAAGCTGCTGAGCAAGCAAATACTGCTGATATTCTGCAAATTGTGATTTGAGGGTTTGTACTAAATACGTGGGGCGCGTATTGGCGGATGCCATATATAGCAGTCGAGTGCGCTCGTGCTGGGTATGATAAAGAGCCACACGCTGCGCAGCCACGTTTGACTCATTGGCAGTAGGCTGTATGGTTGATGTATCGGTGTCAGGCTGTTCGCTAGCGCCTACTTCATCAATGCTCTCCTTGGTATCTGACAAAGTAAATAGCGTTAATAATGCCGCTTTATCAGGCATCTCAGCCGTATTAGCTAACATCGTTTTGCTAGCATGCACGTTATCTTGCGCATTAGCTTTATCAGATTTCTGTTCTTTTTTAGCAGTTACAGTAGTACCTTGGTGGCTATTGGCTTTTGTACTTGGCTTTGCGGTCGGTTCAGTCATAACATACCATCAGCAGCAAAAATAAACATCGTCTCGATCCTTTTATGCAACGGATATACAGTCACATATCATGCGTCAAATATGAACGCTCACACCTCGACGATTCATTATTCCATAGTACCTGAACACAAGCGTATTGTCAGCCTTGCCTAGCCAAAATAGCGCCAGTTGACTGCCAAGTATTTTACCTAGGCAAATGCTAGATATATATCAATCAAAAAAAGCGTTAAGGATACCTTGGTCGCCTTAACGCTTTTAATAAATGAACACTGAGGACGTTAAAATATTAACTTATGCAAGCTTTTGTTGTTGATACTGTTTACGGTACGCTTTTGGTGAGACACCATAAACGCGTTTGAACGCCTGACTAAAAGTTGAATCTGACGCATAGCCCACCATATCACTGATACGGCTGATACTATTTTGCTGTAAGCGCAAATAACGTGCTGCCAAACGCAAGCGATAATCAATCAAATAAGTGAGCGGCGGCATCCCTACCGTATCTTTAAAGCGCTGGGCAAAGCTCGAGCGCGACATACCTGCCACCTCTGCAAGCTTATGAATGGTCCAGCTTTGACTTGGTGCCTCATGCATCGCTGCAAGCGCCTTGGTCAAAAACGGATCTTTCATGGCCTTTAGCCAATTCTCAGTCGCCTCAGGTAAGCTTTCAATATAAACGCGCAAACATTCAATCATCATGATGCTTGCCCAATGATTGATCACAGCCGTTTTGCCCATGCGTTCGCGCTCAGACTCCAAGGTCAAAAGCTTGATTTCCACATCAATCACCTCAAACCGACCATCAGCCGCATCATTGAGCTCAGGCAATATCGGTGGTAACACAGATAGTAGAGGGCTAATCATCTCTTTATCGTATTTACATTCAATCAAAATCAATGAGGAATTAGGATCGCCATTGCCATCAATCTCAAGCGTGCGATCTTGACAATTGGTCAGTAATTCATCGAGGGGTTCAGCCACGTCACCATGATGATTGAGTGCATAGCTTACGTGCTTATGCGCGTTCGGGATCATAATCATATCACCAGCACGAGCTTCGCGTAGGCCATTGCCAACGTCTATACAAAAACCACCAGACATCACCAAGTAAAATAAAATGGTGTCTTTTCTACTCATAGAATAAGACCAATTGCCAGCACCATTCAAACGATAATACTTGGTCTCAAATAGGTGCACATTCTGTAGCAATACGCTCAATGCGTCCATCAATCAGTTCCTCAATAATACAGGGTCAATAACAACAAATCTTAAAAAGGCGGGTGTGTATCCAAAATGCTTTAAATTTTTTCGATCTAGCCAATACGATGTCTCAATCAGCAGGATGCATCAAGACCTAAGCATAATGCCCGATTTAAAACATGATGTCTATTTACTCATAAGCAGTACTAATAAATAGTAGAGTAGACACAGTCAGTTTAGGTTTTTGAAGAAAAACCTATCGCAAAATTGATATGAATAAGAAGTCAGTGAATCGTTAAACAATCAAAAGTTCAGAAAGCTTTAACCGTTTAATATTATAGGATAATACAGAGAAATAGAAATCAAGCAGGCACAAAAAAACGCCAACAGTGGCGAGTGCTATTTATTCGATAAGGTTTAGTATAAAGATAGGATTTATATACAGATAATGCAGAATAAAATGGGGCGACTGATGGGACTCGAACCCACGACAACCGAGATCACAACCCGGGGCTCTACCAACTGAGCTACAACCGCCATAACTATTGCCAAAAGAATAGGCAAGATTTGCAGGCTAAATGGCGCGCCTGGCAGGATTCGAACCTGCGACCACCTCCTTAGAAGGGAGATGCTCTATCCAGCTGAGCTACAGGCGCTCTTAGAGGACTTTTATATACTTAATTTAGACTTCCCATACAATATTTACTATATCAGAAACTAAATCATTATACATAAAAAAAAGCCTGTAAGGCTCTTAAAATAGATGGTCGGAGTGATAGGATTCGAACCTACGACCCTCTGGTCCCAAACCAGATGCGCTACCAAACTGCGCCACACTCCGAAATTCTCTATTATCACGATAGTGTGTTAATTAACTCGTTGTTGGCAATGCCGCTAACTTGTTAATGTTCCTCGCTATCGAGGTGCACATATTAAGGGGTAAAGGCGATTGTGTCAACACCTATTTTCGATTAATTTTAAATAATCTCTAAATTCTTTCAAAAAAGGCATTCTTATAAAAACAGTCTCTTTAAAAACCTTCGTTAATTATGATTCTTGTGATTGATGGAATCATAATTTCTCATTCAAATTCGCAGGCAAATCACCGTTGACCATACCTGTCAGCACATCAAACGGTATTAGCCATAAATCCGCATGGTTTGAGTGGTTACTTTTAGTACCATCGCTAATGTCACTGCTAATGTTACTTTTATTATCGCCATTGTCGCGATAAATCTGCTGCTTAAGCGCCACTGGTCGTCTCTTGTCTCCTAATACAGGATATACCATCCAACCTTGACCCGCTTGATAAGCTTGTGCATAGCTGGTCAACTGATAAACATCGCTTGCGCTAATAGCACCAGCATGAGGCAGATATTTCCATTTGATATCGATGACGTGGCTATAGCAACCGTTTACTGTCTCTTTACTAACCGCGGTGTCACTCTGATTTTGGTTATTATCATTATCAGCCGTTTTATATATCAGCAAATCTGGTCGTATCGATACGCATGCTTGACCCTCACTATCATTGAGCCAGACACTTTGGGTTTGATAAAAAGCACGATAATGGCTACTCACTTGCTGAAACATCGATGCGATACGCTGACTCGCCCACTGTTCAAACGCCTGATTCATATCGATCAATAGACACAATCTTGGCTGAAATAGGTTTGGTCGAGTGGGGTCAATACCATAACCTGTCGATGCATTTGACTGCTGTAATAGCCAATAAGCCAAATCTACTAATTGCTGAGCGGCGTGCAGTTTTTGTTTTTGAAGTGGCTGAATATCTAGTTGCCGCTTTGCTTGGGTATAAATGGAGGAGAGTCGCAGCCTTTCCTGTCGACTTAGCCCAGATAACGGCCGCCATGGCTGCAAAAGAGTTGAGCACATCGACTGAGACGACTGAGACAATAGTGGCATCAAGTAGAGTAACGCACTTTTAATCAACCGATTGGCCAACATATCTTGGCTCAGCACACTACGCTCACAGACAAACTTATGCGGCTGCATACTATTGTAGCGAAGCTGCTCTTTGATGAGCAGGCGCCCTTGTAGCGATGATTGGTTATTGATCTGCGCCTGATAGTGCTGGGTTGGCTGATAGTGAACCAAGCGCTGCAAAAACTGCTCTAATAGCCAGTCTGACAATGGCGGAGCCTCTACAGATAATGGCATTGACTGATCACTAAATTGACCTAGGTTTTTCATGCTAGGCAGCTTACGACTTTGACGCGCATCAAGACGAGTTAAGTCAGATAACATGCCTTGTACCCAGTGACGAGTCTGAGCAATATTATTATATTGAGTGGATTGATTCAGTTTTGGCAATAGCTCAAGTGTCATACCACTAGGCAAAAGGATAATTCCTATATGATGCCCAACCTTGAGTTGCCACTGTCCTTGTTTACGCTTGATGGTAAACACGGCAAATTCTTGCGCCATTAGCCAATGAAAGTCAGAGACATGCGCAAAATCGTGCGCTGTGAGGCGTTGATGTTCAAATACCGTGATAACATTTGCTACGAGAGCCTGACTGTTAGGCATATGAGCATAAAAACTGTCTGCATTAATATAGTTTCCTTGCGCATAATATTTATTATGAGTTCTCACTAAACAGCCACCTTACTCGTACAAACGATGATAGATAGCGGGCTTGCCAAACTCACCAGTCTTAGCAATAAGGTCAGGATTCATCATATAACCACCTACGTTCATCGACTGACCAAGAAAGGCGCCTTGTTCTGCAAACATTTGATGTTGCGTCGCTGCATGGTTCTTACTCATCGGATCATACAAATCATTATTTATCATTGTTTGGCTGTCGTGGATGAACTGGGTGCTTAGCGGTTGCTGCTCATCTCTAAAAACATACTGCAAGATAGCCACTTGACCGCCCGCAGCTTGCGCCAACTGCGGAATGATCTGTTCGACCAACACCATTTGCAATTGAGCTAAATCATCGACTGAAAATAAAAAAGCATGCCCCAACTGCGCCTCGGCTCCTAGCGTCTGTGTGATACGCATGTTTAAGCCTGTTAGCAATTTGCTTAAATCTACCGTGTCTGCTTGTGCACGATCAGTCGCGCTAGCGATATCACCAATTATCGGTAATAATTCAGGCTGCGGCGGACAATCAATAAAACGAAAACGTCGACGTAATGCCATATCAAGGGGCGCAAGTGAATGATCTTGTGTATTCATAGTGGCATAGATATCAATATTGGCAGGCACACTAAACGCACGCCCAGAATACGCCAAATGAATCGTCATCGCATTTGGTTTGCCAGCGCGCTTGTCTGGCTCGATCAAACTGAGCAGCTCACCAAATACTCGTGACACATTGGCACGATTGATCTCATCAATCAACATCGCGTAACGATGCTGAGGGTCACGCGCGGCACGCTGACATAGCTTTAAAAACGCTCCATCTTGAACGGCGTAGCTCATCTGGGTATTACTCGAGTGACTACTATTTGCCTGAGGAGAGTTACTTACAATAGGACGAATACCTTCGACAAACTCTTCATAACCGTAAGCCTGATGAAAGCTCACCATACTAAAACGCTGCTGACCAGAGTTTTGGTTTTGATTGGACTGGTTATCATGCTGTGCCTGCTGAAACTCCGCCAATTGCTGTGACAACTCTGTTAGCAACACCATACTCTCAGGCAGTAAATACCATGCGCCGCTGTTATCTTTATCAAAATATGCTTGGTTGGCACGGTTTTTATAACTCACTGTGTCTGACGTCGTAGGACTGTGCATTTGCAATACAGACCAAGCGGTATTGCTTAGGTTTTTCTCTCGATCGTTTTGCAGTGCTTTTGTAGCAAAGAAAATATGATTAACCAATTCAGGTACTTTTACCAAATCTTGCTTTTTTGACTGAAGATCTAAAAATATCAAGCATACAACTTCGCGCCAGCTTAGGCTTTGCAACAGCTGCCCAAGTAGCGCTTCATTATCTGTCTCAGGCAGGTAATCGGTATATTGCTTCGCGATTTGGAGCAATCGATAGGTTTTGCCAGTACCCGCGACGCCAGTATAAATAATATTGGTCGGCTCGTGAGTAGACATATCAGACATAGCATCATCCAGTATTGAAAATTTATGAAATAAGACGTACCAACATCACGCTATTATAGCGCGGTGGTCTCGTAAGAGATTGTCTACTAAGCAGATCCGTGCATCACCATTGAGCCATTTTAATTATTTAAAACTATATCCTAGCAACACAATATAGATGACTGCTGTTTTATAAGCGCAGCAGTTCATGCTAATAATAGTAGGGAAGCAGCGGTTAATGTACCATAGTGTTTGTAATGGCTTTGCTAACACTTACTGTTTGCCACTATCAAAAACAACATTCGATTTATCTACATTAAGGAAATTTGTATGTCAGGATTATTAAAAAAACTGCCCGTCAAGCTGACCAATAAAAAACCAGCCAAAGTCTCTGACAGCACAAGATCATCCATCGAAAAACCTAGCAGCACGCTAAAACCAATCAGTAATCAATTTACCAAACTGTTGTCTGTGACCAAATATCTACCTGTCAGTGCACGCTCAAGTATTCTCTCAAAAGCCTTTGGCAAAGTTGTACCCTACGTAGGGACAACAGGCGTGTACTATGAAATGGTTGAGCCCAATCAAGTCATCGTCAGTCTAAACAATGTCAAAGCAGTACAGAACCACATTGGCTCAATCCATGCGGTAGCCATTACTTTACTGGCTGAAACAGCAACGGGATTTATCTTGGGCTTAAATCTACCCTCTGACCGTGTCCTACTGATTAAATCTTATTCCGTTAATTTTTATCGCCCGATCAAAAAAGGTCAAATTGCAGCCGTAGCCAGCCTATCTGATGAGCAGCGCTTGCAGATTTTAAATACGCCAAAAGGTGAAATGGTTATCCCTTGCGTCATTGATGACCGTGAATCTGATAGTGACCGCGACCCGATTGTAGTGGAGATGACTTGGGCTTGGATTCCAAAATCTGAACTAGAGGCGCGCCGCCAAGGCAAAGCACATGAAAATGCCTCAGAAAATAATACGGATACTACAGTAGATAAGGAGCAAGACGACACACTCTCTGCAGATGACGAGACTATTAATAACAAATAATCGATTAAACCGACATAACATTTGCTATCTGCATTTTGTGGCGCATCTAGCATGTTTATGATCAATCAACTTAATAAGGAAACAAGGATGTCCAAACTTAGCACCTATTTATCTATCGTACCACTGGTTGCTATGTGCTCATTAGGCTTGGCTGTTGGTGCTAACGCCAATCCGGCGACAGCTTCTGCCGCTAATATTAAATCTAGCCCAACTTTTTTGGGTGATGGCGGTCCCTACCCTTTCTCAGAAGCCGTACGTGTTGGCAATACATTATATATGTCGGGACAAATTGGTATTAAAGACGGCAAGTTGGTCAAAGGCGGTATCGACGCTGAAACCAAGCAAACATTAGATAATATCCAGAACACGCTATCCAAATACGGTTATCAAAAATCCGACCTGATCAAATGCACAGCCATGCTGGCAGATATGGATGACCTTGATGATTTTAACAAAGTCTATAAGGCAGAACTGTCCAAACCTTATCCTGCACGCTCAGCGTTTGGCGTATCGGAGTTGGCCGCAGGAGCGAGCGTTGAGATTGAATGCATCGCTGCCAAGTAATAGCAGTTGAAAACGTTACCCTGTTAATTTCGAAAAAAAAGATCAGATAACTGGCTATTTCGCTCAGTTATCTTTTTCTGCTTTTCAGACATTGCTCTCTAGACACTGTTCTCCAAATACTGTTTCTCATCGTTTATAGCTAAGCATTTATACCAGTATCGTATCATCCGTTAGGGCGCTTTCTTTCGTCACTCGCAGTACTTCTTCTAGTGTCGTGCGCCCTTCTATCACTTTACGTAGACCATCCACGCGAATCGATGGTGTCTGCTGGCGAGCATACGCTTCTAACTCATACTCAGCGGTATTACTATGAATCATACGGCGCAGCGTATCATCAACTGGTACGACTTCATATATCGCCGTACGTCCTTTAAACCCTGACTGATTGCATTTAACGCAGCCAACTGGCTTGGGTAGACGAATCGCCTTACTTGCTGCATTTTCAATATCGCTGTCCAATACTTTCTCAATACCAATTTCGGTAAAAAGCTTGGCTTGTTCGGTGTCCGCTGCCTGCCAGCCATGACAATGTGAGCATAAAGTACGCACCAAGCGCTGTGCTACCACGCCGATCAGTGACGACGATAATAAAAATGGCTCAACACCCATATCTTGCAAGCGAGTGACCGCGCCAATCGCGGTGTTGGTATGCAGCGTTGATAAAACCAAATGCCCTGTCAAAGACGCCTGTACAGCGATCTCTGCCGTCTCTAAATCGCGAATCTCACCCACCATCACCACATCTGGATCTTGACGCAACATCGCACGCAGACTTTTGGCAAAGGTCATATCCACCTTATTATTAACCTGTGTCTGTCCGATACCGTCGAGCTGGAACTCAATGGGATCTTCGGCGGTCAAGATATTGCGCGTTTGGTCATTCAAATCAGTCAATGCCGAATATAGCGTGGTGGTCTTACCCGACCCCGTCGGCCCTGTGACCAAAATAATGCCATGCGGACGATGAATCAAGCGCTTCAGCTCGGTATAGTCATTATCAGATAGTCCCAAATACGTCATGTTAAGACGTCCCGCTTGCTTGTCTAGTAGACGCATCACCACGCGCTCGCCAAAGCTCGACGGCAGTGTCGACACACGCACATCAACTTCTCGCCCTGCCAATCGTAAGCTAATACGCCCATCTTGCGGTACACGCTTTTCAGCGATATCCAGCTTGGCCATGACTTTGATACGCGAGACTAATAACGGCGCGAGTTGGCGTTTTGGCGTGATGATTTCTTTAAGCTCGCCATCGACTCGAAAGCGAACCACCAAGCGTTTTTCAAAAGTTTCGATATGAATGTCCGAGGCATTTAGGCGAATGGCTTCTGACAACAGCGCATTAATCAGACGAATAATCGGCGCATCATCTTGCTGATCCATCAAGTCTTCAGTCTCAGGGACGCTATCTGCTAAACTATCAAGATCCGGATGATCCTCAAGCCCAGCAGCGATATGCTGCGACTCTCCGGTATTACCAGCATAAGCCGCGTTCATACGTTTTTCAAAATCATCCGAGCTGACACTTTCGTAAGTTGGTACGCCGCGACTGCCTTGCTGCTGCAAAAACCGCACCGCTTCATTGATTGCGGATAATGGGGTGGCTTTCGTCAATACCAAAGTTGGCGGCAACTCAGGATCAATGGCGAGTATGGCCAAAATCTGATGGCGTTTCGCAAAGCTGTACGGCAACTGCATCATAAAGACAACCTAATAAATAGAGATAGTGTCAAATAGACAATCACACCAAAGCACTGTAAATACACTGAGCTTGACTGACCAAGCCTAAAAAGATTGCAAGTAAGATTGCATGAGTTTGTTATAATAACATTTTGTTTTAGACGCGTATTATTTTATGTGGTCGGCGTTTTTTATGTATCGCCACTCGCCTATTTTTACGGTATATATAGCCAACTTATCATGCGATTTTTTATTTTGCTAACAGTGCGCTATTATTGTCTACTGCACTTTTTTAATATTACTTAGAAATCTCGTTATATTTTTTCTGTCCACCTTGCCCGCTCGCCATTAGGATTTTTAGTTATGTCAGAGACCGTTAGCACTGCTACTCACCCGACACCACTTTTGCAAGATACCTTTACCGTTGGTAGTCGTACCTTTTCCTCTCGCCTGCTGGTCGGTACAGGCAAATATAAAGACCTGAGCGAGACTGGAGAAGCCATTGCCGCTTCGGCAGCAGAAATCGTGACCGTCGCTATTCGCCGTACCAATATCGGACAAAACAGCGACGAGCCAAACTTGCTCGATGTCATCTCCCCTGACAAATACACGATTTTGCCGAATACGGCTGGCTGCTTC
Organism: Psychrobacter sp. UBA2514; assembly: GCF_002341255.1. Lineage (NCBI taxonomy): Bacteria > Pseudomonadati > Pseudomonadota > Gammaproteobacteria > Moraxellales > Moraxellaceae > Psychrobacter > Psychrobacter sp. UBA2514. The sequence goes on along the minus strand of NZ_DDNS01000007.1, from coordinate 80,050 downwards.
GATGCCGAAACTGCCATTCGTACGTGCAAACTTGCGCGCGAGTTATTGGACGGGCACAATCTGGTTAAGCTTGAAGTATTGGGCGATGAAAAAACCCTTTATCCTAATATCACTGAGACCTTAAAAGCGGCGCAAGTACTGGTCGATGATGGCTTTGAAGTCATGGTCTATAGCTCAGATGATCCTATCGTCGCCCAAGAGTTAGAGAGCATGGGCTGCGTCGCTATTATGCCACTTGGTAGCTTGATTGGCTCGGGGCTTGGTTTGCTTAATCGCCATACCCTCAGCCTCATCATCGAAAACGCCAAAGTACCTGTGTTGGTCGATGCAGGTGTCGGTACTGCCTCTGATGCTGCGATTGCCATGGAGCTTGGCTGTGATGGCGTTCTGATGAATTCAGCAATTGCCCATGCACAAAACCCTGTGATGATGGCACATGCCATGAAACATGCCGTATGGGCAGGCCGCGCCGCATTTTTGGCAGGTCGTATGCCAATGCGTAAGATGGCAACTGCCAGCTCACCGCAGACGGGCTATTTTTTCCAGTAAGCGCTTGCTCGGGTCACCCCTAACAAAAAACCGATTATAAAATAATAAGACGGAAATCTGATTGGGTCAGCACGCCGTCAGTTATCATTTTTATTCATTATCGTCATAAAAGGATTTATTATGCGACTTCTCACAGCAGTCGACCAGTTGTTCTTACTTCTTGAGTCGCGTAAACAACCAATGCACGTTGGCGGATTGTTTTTATTTGAATTACCCGAGGGCGCTGATAGCGACTTTGTTTATCAGCTGGTAAAACAAATGCAAGAATCTGATGTACCGCCGAGCTTTCCGTTCAATCAGGTGCTAGAGCATTTGGTGTTTTGGAAAAAAGACAAAGATTTTGATGTAGAGCATCATTTACATCATGTGGCGCTACCGAGTCCTGGGCGTATTCGTGAGCTGTTGATGTATGTCTCAAGAGAGCATGGGCGACTGCTGGATCGTGCGATGCCTCTCTGGGAATGCCACGTCATAGAAGGAATTGAGCCAGAAGTAGAAGGTGGGCCTGAACGTTTTGCTTGGTATTTTAAGATTCATCACTCGCTCGTTGATGGTATCGCTGCCATGCGTTTGGTAAAAAAATCCTTATCACAATCCCCTACCGAACCCGTCTCGCTACCAGTATGGTCACTGATGGCGCGTCACCGTAATCAAATGAATGCTATTTTGCCTGCCGAAAGATCTATCAGGCGCATCATGAAAGAGCAGATATCTACCATCAAACCGGTATTTACAGAACTGATAGACAATCTGAAAAACTATGGTGATGAAGGCTATGTCGGTACGTTTGACGCGCCGATGAGTATTTTGAACAGGCGCATTTCCGCATCGCGTCGTATCTCGGCGCAGTCTTATGACATACAGCGCTTTAATAAAATTGCCGAAAGATTAAAAATCAGTAGAAACGATGTGGTATTAGCCGTCTGTGCTGGCGCTATTCGTCGTTATTTGATCTCAATGGATGCGCTACCAAGCAAGCCGCTGATTGCGTTTGTACCGATGTCACTGCGTACTGATGATAGTATATCGGGCAATCAGCTGTCATTTGTACTAGCGAATTTGGGCACACATTTGGACAACCCATTACGCAGATTAGAGCTGATCCATCGTAGTATGAATAATGGCAAACGTCGCTTTCGCCGTATGAATCAAGCGCAAGTCATTAATTACAGCGTCATCGCCTATGCATGGCAAGGTATCAACTTGGCGACTGGTATCTTTCCCAAAAAACAAGCCTTCAACCTTATCATCTCTCACGTTCCTGGTTCTGAGAAGCCGCTATATTGGAATGGCGCGCGCTTACAATCACTGTATCCCGCTTCTATCGTATTCAACGGTCAAGCCATGAATATTACTTTGGCCAGTTATTTAGATAGAATTGAGTTTGGCATCACTGCTTGCAGTAAAGCATTACCGCGTGTCCAAGACATGCTCATGCTGATAGAAGAAGAGCTACAGTTGTTAGAAACTGTCAGTCAAGAGTTGGCGTTTGAAGGTATCACCGTTGAAGACAAACGCGCTAAAAAAACAAAAAAGCTGGCTCCTTAACGGAACCAGCTTTTTTATGTTTGACTCGCTCAGCGTTTAAGCCTGCTTATTTTATAATTAGAGCACATCGCCCCAAATTGGCACGACGGTTTGCATCAATGGCTTGAGCAGTTTGACGTTACAAGCAAAGATAGAGCCTGATGTCATAGAGTTGTGCGCGCCCGTGTGATCGACCACCACGCCGCGTGCTTCAGTGACGATAAGCTCACCTGCGGCGATGTCCCAAGGCTTAATCGACATCTCAAAATAGCCATCAAAGCGTCCAGCAGCAACATAACACAAATCAAGCGCCGCTGAACCCAGACGACGTACCTGACCACCAGCTTCAGAGATCTTTTGTAAGCTCTCAAAATGCTGCTTGGCATAAGAGATCACTTCGCCATTACGCTTACGCTCAAGCGGATGACCTGTGGTAAAGAAACCACCATCGATGGTTTTGCGTTCGCTGACGTTAATGCGGCGTTGGTTCAAACGTGCGCCTTTACCACGGCTAGCAGAGAACATCTCGTCACGGACTGGGTCATAAATGACACCGTGCTGCGTCACGCCTTTGTGCTGTACAGCGATAGATACGCAGAACTGCGGTACACCATGAACGAAGTTCTTAGTACCATCTAGCGGATCGATAATCCAGCACCAGTCGGCGTCTTCGCCGCGACCTTCTTGCATACCAAACTCTTCACCCAAAAATGAATGATTCGGATAGCTGGCTTTTAGGGTTTCAATCGTGAGCTCTTCGCTAAAGCGATCGATGCGCGTCACCAGACCATCAAGTCCTTTAGACTCGATATCTAACTCGATTTTGTGACGGTTTTGATGCGCATATAAAATCTCTTTACCAACTTTTTCAGCAGTACGCGCTGCGATGACGACCATGGGTTCCATAAATAACCTATTTGCTTGATGAATGAATATAAAAAATAAAACCAACTCTGTGCCCACAACATGCCAAACAGCCGCCGCATCACACCACATCTATGCGATTAGAAACGTGTCTTTTATAAATAAAAACTTATAAACGACACCCGCATTATACTAAAATTGTTCGATAAAAACGAAAAAACCGTCACGCTGACCAAGCCAATATTTTGGTGGTCATACAAACTGCGCAAGTTGTAAAAAAGTTGGCACCTACGGCTAGCAGGCGTTTGCTCTGTTTAAAGAGCGAGTATCTGTTTACAGTAATAGCTTTTAAAACAATAATTTGTAAATAATACTGCAAATCTAAAAAGTAAAATTTACGACAACAGTTGCTTAAGCTGCTTAATAACACCTGTCACATCCAAACCACAATCCGCCCACTGCTCAGCTTGCGATCCGTGCGCGATAAAGCGATCAGGAATACCGATGTTGCCAACAGCTGGACGCTGACGTTTAAAAGCAGCCGATTCATTGAGCAAGTATTCATTCACTGCACTACCCGCGCCACCCATAATCACATGCTCTTCTATGGTTGCGATATGCGTCACCCCTTGCGACAGTAAACTCTCAAGCATGGCTGTATCTAGCGGTTTTACCCAGCGCATATTGACCACATGTACCTGACACTCTAACGCTGTATCATCACTGGTTAAGCTCTCGGCCGCTTGCTGAGCAGTCGCAACCATCGTCCCAAAAGCCAATAGTGCTAGCTTATAAGGCGCATCATTGCTGCCCAATACTGACTCAATAACGGCTTCACCGATTTTATAATTCTGTGCTGGCTGCTCGATAGCTGCGCCTGTACCGGTACCACGCGGATAACGAACTGCCGTACATCCCTGATGTTCATAGCAAGTATTGAGCAGATGGTAGCATTCATTCTCATCTTTTGGCGCAGCAATCACCATGTTGGGAATGCAGCGTAAAAAGCTAAAATCAAACACGCCTGCATGCGTGGCACCATCTTCACCAACGAGGCCTGCACGGTCAATTGCAAACATGACATCGAGATTCTGTAGTGCCACGTCATGAATCAGCTGATCGTATCCGCGCTGTAAGAACGTCGAGTAAATCGCCACAATAGGTTTGACACCTTGCGTTGCCATACCGGCCGCTAGCGTGACCGCATGTTGTTCGGCAATAGCCACATCAAAAAAGCGTGTTGGAAAATGACGAGCAAAGTCAATCATGCCCGAGCCTTCTTCCATCGCAGGAGTGATCGCGAGCAACTTATCGTCTTCGGCCGCTTTATCGCATAAGAAATTACCAAATACTTGCGAGTATTTTAGCGCAGGTTTTGTGTTTTGCTTTAATGCATCTGCAGATTTGCTCTGAGACTCATTATGAATCTCTGCTGGTAGCTTACTAATCGCGTGATAGCCGACCGGATCTAGTTCTGCTGGTGCAAAGCCTTTGCCTTTGGTGGTATAGATATGTACCAAAACAGGCCCTTTGACTTGCTTGGCAATTGACAACACACGTAGTAGCTCAGGGATATTGTGTCCATCAAACGGACCAAAATAGGTAAAGCCAATCGCTTTGAATAAGTTATCTTCTAATTGCGGTACATCACGCATCTCTTTGTGACGTTTGCGGCGATCAAATGCTTGCATATCAGGACGCTGGCAAAGCACAGGCTCACCTGACTCAGAGATATCGACTTGGTAGCCCGACTCCCAAAGCATCGCTAAATGCCGCGAAAAACCACCGATAGAACAAGAAATCGACATATCGTTGTCGTTCAAAATGACTAGTAGATCAGCATCTTGTTGGACTGCATCGTTCATGGCCTCAAAAGCCATACCACCAGTCATCGCACCATCACCAATGATACAAGCAACCGTTTGCGCGAGGCCTTGATAGCGCAGCGCCAAGCTCATACCCAAACCGGCTGAGATAGAGGTTGATGAATGCCCAACGCCAAATGTATCGTAGATAGACTCTGCACGCTCTGGGAATGCAGTCAGACCACCTTTTGATCTGATCGTTGCCAGCTGCTCACGGCGACCGGTCAGGACTTTGTGTGCATAGGCCTGATGACCCACATCCCATACAATCTGATCCTGCGGAGCATCAAGTAGGTAATGCAATACAATCGTCAGCTCAATCACACCCAAATTGGCGCCAAAATGCCCACCGCTTTGTCCTGCTGAATACAGCAAAAAAAGACGCAGTTCATCAGCCAGCGTAATCAGCTGAGTGGTTGAAAGCGTATTCATATCAGAAGGTGTGTTAATGGCATCAAGCAATGGCGTATGCGGACGCACGCGAGGAATCACAGTATAAGTCTGCTGTAAGCTCGATAGCTGGGCGGCAGAATCAGATACTGATGCAGATGAGGACTGAGACTTTGGGGAATGAAGTGACTGCTGCATAAACCGTACGATACCTACCAATCTGCTGACAAGACGTGTCTCCAATATAGCAATAGCTACAATTGAGAGACGTCAATAATATCTACATCATTATTGATGTAATCGACCATATAATTATTCATGCAACTTTACGTGTATATAGCTGCGCTACGTATCATATGAACACGCTACCACAGTAGATCGTGCCTCAAAACTACGTGCTTTAATACCAAGGACTATTATTATGCCCTATTATTTTGCATCAATATCGGATGTTAGTGACGACATAGTAATGTAAGGATAAAGACTTGTCACTGTATCCACCAAAATAGTATGGCATAATAGCATTTTTTTTTAATTGTCGCTTTAATCATCGTGCGTCGTCTGTGAACTTTGTGTGTTTTTATAATAAATACAATAAGCACGCGTTCTTTATGAAAGGGTTATACTGCTATCATCTTGGCCTTATCGTTCAGGCTAGAATGTTATCGCGGGTTTAATAGCATTATCACAAACTCTTCACCGCCACGATTATAGGCTTATGCAGGACAGTAATGTCATATCAATTTATCACTAGTGCCAAACTACCCACTCGTCATGGCGAGTTTGATATTCATATCTTTGAAAACGACGAAGGCCAAGAGCATGTTATGCTGACCGTCGGTCTGTCTGTGGTCGATCAAACGACAGCATCTAGCTCAGATGACACGTCGTCGCAAAGACCAATTCCGCTGGTTCGGATTCATTCTGAGTGCCTAACAGGCGATGCGTTTAGCTCATTAAAGTGTGACTGCGGACCACAGCTCAATACTGCCATGCAAGCCATCCAAGAGTCAGGTTGCGGTGCGATTTTGTATTTGCGTCAAGAAGGTCGCGGTATCGGTCTGACCAACAAGATTCGCGCTTATGCCCTCCAAGATCAGGGACACGACACGCTGGATGCCAATCTCATGTTAGGCTTGCCTGCTGATGCGCGTATCTATGATATGTGTGGTCCGATGCTTGCCCATATTGGTGTCAACGCTGTCAGACTCATCACTAACAATCCAAACAAAGTTGCTTATTTGACGGAGCACGGTATTGACGTTGTTGAACGGGTGCCATTATTGGTCGGTGTCAACGATATGAACGCTGAATATCTAGCAACCAAACGCGATCGTATGGGGCACATGCTCGATAAAGATTTTAATACAGCCATACACCTAAATAAATAGATGTCTTATGAGTATTTCAAATATAGATAACCAAGCAGACCTATCAACCGTAGCGTCAGAGACCACGCCAACCAATCAAGACATCCTGCGCGTACGGGCGTTTTTGGTGGACCTGCAGGCTCGTATCTGCGACGCCTTAGAGGCACAAGAACGCGATGGCGGCGGCAATGCAACTTTCGTCCCTGACGATTGGGAGCGCAAAGAGGGTGGCGGCGGTCGTTCGTGCGTATTGACAGATGGCACGGTCATCGAAAAAGCAGGCGTGATGTTTAGTCATATCCATGTCCACAATTTGCCTGCTTCTGCCACTGCACGCCACCCCAATATCGCTGGTCGTAAAGCGCAAGCCATGGGCGTGTCCTTAGTGGTACATCCCAAAAACCCAAATGTCCCAACCAGCCACGCTAACGTACGTTTGTTCGTGGCAGAAGCAGAAGGCGAAGCGCCGATTTGGTGGTTTGGTGGTGGTTTTGATTTGACGCCTTTCTACCCCGTACTCGCCGATTGTGTACACTGGCATCAAGTCTGTCACGATCTGTGTGCACCTTTTGGGGACAATATTTATGCTGATTTCAAACAGTGGTGCGATGAGTATTTTCATCTGCGTCACCGCGATGAGCAGCGTGGTATCGGTGGTTTGTTTTATGACGACGTCAGTACAGAGAGTCGCGGCTGGGATTTTGAGACTTGCTTTAACTTTATGAAGGCCGTTGGCAATGGTTACCTTGACGGTATCATGCCGATTTTTGAGCAGCGTAAAGATATGCCTTATACCGAAGCACAGCGTGAGTTTCAGCTCTATCGCCGTGGCCGTTATGTAGAGTACAATCTGGTCTACGATCGTGGCACTTTATTTGGCTTACAAAGTAACGGCCGTATTGAGTCGATCTTAGTCAGTATGCCACCTCTTGCCAGCTGGCATTATCGGTTTGAGCCGGCTGAGGGCACACCTGAGTTTGAGTTGACTGATTATTATCTCAAGCCGCGTGATTGGTTGGCTCTCTAAGCTTTTTTAAAGCTCAAGAATGTTAGGTTTGAGAGTGTAGGTCAGCGATTATCGTGGGCCTTTTTTATATCTAACAAACGTTTTGCTAAAGGGGTTTTATATCATCCGATGATTACGAGGATATAACATTATATTGCTCCCATTCTGCCGATAAACGCTACAATAGTAGAGACTCTTTCGCAGCCACTGTGCGCAAAAGAATCTTAAGAAATATTCTTATAATAATATTTGAGGTAAGGCAAGCGTGATAGCGATGCCTACTATTAGCCACGTTTAAAGGAGTAAGTCATATGGCACAGGTTTATACCAAAAAATCTTTGAAATCTTTTTTTAGCATCACCTTAATGGCAGCGGCGCTGGGTTTGACAGCGTGTAGCGGTGCAGGCGACGATCCTGATATCAAAGCGCGCCAAGACAGCATGAAAAGCTGGGGCGATGCGATGGGCGTCATGGGTGATATGGTCAAAGCCCCTGATACCTTTGATGCGGCGGTTTTCAAGGAGCAGGCATCATTTTTGGCAGAAGATGCGGCAAACCCTTGGAGTCACTTTGAAAACCAAGAAGCCATGGGCAACGCGACTGAAGCCGTATGGTCAAATGCTGATGGTTTCAGTGCTGAAGCGGACAACTTTCAAAAAGTGACGGATGAGCTAAATGCTGCTGCACAGTCGGCTACTAGTGTCGAAGACGTCCAGGCTGCCTTTGGTGAAGTGGGTGCAAGTTGTAAATCGTGCCATACCGAATTTAGAGCAAAGAATGACTAACTTTTTGTACTGGCCTAGTATAATCAATCCTAAATAAAACAGATACATTATATATCAAGGTGGAACTGGTCTAAATTTTCCTTACGTGCTGTGCCTACGCTGCTCGATGCTGCGAAAAATTTATCCCAGTCCCACTGTATCGTTTTTATACTGAATTCACTATAGTTTGTAGAAAGACAAAAAAACCGCCATATCATTGAATATGGCGGTTTTTTATTGCTCAAAAAACATCACGTGAAGACAGCTCTTTGAAATAGCGCTCTAAGCAAATTACTCTGTCTCTGCTTTTTTGGCATTATCATCATCATTAACATTGTCATCTTGCTGCTTATTTATCTGCTTAACAATAGACTTCACCGAAGGGTCGCTTAGATCTATCGTACGTATGGGGAAAGGAATATTGATACCGGCTGCATCCAGCGCTTTTTTGACTTCTACAATGACTTGATGAATAGAAGCGACTTTATTAGCCTGAGTGCCGTTATCAATAAACCAACGTACTGTCAAATCCATAGAAGAGCCGCCAAACCCTGTCGCAATCACGCTTGGCGTCGCTTTTCTCGATACGCTATCAACTTTATCCAAAGCTTGTAGAATCTCAGCTTTTGCTGTTTCGATATCGTCTTCATAACCAATGCCCACCGCCACTTGTAAGCGGCGCTGCTTATAAGCGGTATTGACGGTCAATGCCGAGGTATATAGCTCCGAGTTTGGAATAACCACTTGCCGGCCATCATAAGTCTTGATGGTCGTTGCACGGATTTTGATATCTTCTACCGTTCCTTCGTAGTCCCCTGAGACGATTTGATCACCGATACGAAACGGCTCTGAGATAAGTAACAAAATACCAGAGAGTAGGTTTTGAAAAATATCTTTAAAAGCAAAACCAATCGCCACCGAACCAATACCCAGCGCGCCGATTAATTTGGCTGGTGTAAATCCTGGAATAGCAACAACCATGGCGATCATAAAGCCAATAAACAGAATAAGTGCCCCGCCTATGCGCTGAAACACCTTCACCAAGTTTTGATGACGCACGCGCGCGCCTAAGGTTTTATGCACCACTTTTTTGAAAATAATCGACAACAGCCAAAAAATCCCCAACACAATGAGCGCCGCTATAAAATATGGAATGCGCTCAATAAAGCCACTTGCCAAGTCTTGCGTGGTATAGACCACTTGTTGATAGACGGTCACACCATCGGTTAGCGTGTTCGATAGGCGGCTCACGTCAGGGGTGGGCATAAAGGGTTGCTCCTATTGCTGTCTTAGCGCGTGTTTAAGGGGATAAATAAATGAACATCTCACTACTGTTTTGCCAGTTATGACATCAAATCAGCTTGTACGATTTCAATCCAGTAGCCATCAACATCCTTGATAAAGGCGATGTTTTTCATGCTGCCGTCTTCTGGACGTTTTTTAAATTCGACATTGTTTTTGTCAAACCAAGCCACCGCGTCTGCCAAATTGGGCACATTAAAACAAATGTGTCCAAAGCCTTGAGGGTCTTGGTTGCCATCATGATAGCTAAAGTCAGCTTTTGTCTCAGTGCCATAATTATGGGTCAGCTCTAAGATACCGCGCTGACGGAAAGCAAAGATTTCTAAGTCATCACCAGCAGGCAGGTTCTCACGCTCGCTCTCAGTTAGCTTTGCCAAGAAATACAGATCAAACTCCATATCAGGGAATTTTTTGACCGCCAGCAACGTCATTCCCAAAACCCCAGTATAAAACGCCAATGACTTGGCAGGATCTTTGACGCGTAGCATGGTGTGGTTAAACGTAAAACCTGTCGTTTGCGTAGAGATTGACTGCACACCATCTGTACTGATACTGCTCGCAGGCTGTGCGATGGTCGCATTATTATCGTTAGTAGACATAGCTATCCTAAGGTTATTCAAATAAGAGTGTTATAAATAAGCGAATCACGACTGTCATGATTCACTGCCGTCTCTCATCATAATAAAAATTGGCAAAATAATTGATAGGGTTTTGTAAGAATATGAACAAAGTATGTTCATATTTAGATATATTAGCCGTCTAAGAACCTTACCTTACCTGTCTCTAGGTCATACTCAGCACCGACGATGAGCAGCTGACCACTGTTAGTCAAATCCTCTAGTGCCCGCGATCCATGTCTGAGCTGACTCACTGACATGCGCACGTTGGCACGGATAGAGCGATCAACCAGCTCATCGGCATCGACGTCTTGACCATTGGCCGTTGCCAGCTCATGCAAGTTATAAACACTTGGGCGAATGCGATCAACGATCGATTGCAAATTAGGAGAATAGTTCTGATCAGGATTGATCAAGGTCTCAACGCAGGCCGTGACCGCGCCGCATTTTGAGTGTCCAAGGACTACCACCAACTGTGTGCCAAAGGCTTCGGCGGCAAATTCGATTGAGCCAATCTGTGATGGCGCCACCACATTGCCGGCCACGCGTATGACAAACAAATCCCCCAAGCCTTGATCAAAGACAATCTCAACAGGTACTCGTGCATCCGAGCAGCCCAAAATAATCGCCAATGGATTTTGATCCTTGACCAATTCTGGGCGACGCTGCATATATTCATCGGTACTGGTGAGACTATCCACGTAACGGGCATTACCTTCTTTTAAAAGCTCAAGGGCTTCTTGACCTGTTGTTGGACGTATATCAGTAGGCATGAGAGATCCTTTATTATCAATAATATGAGAGTTATAAACGGCTTTATATACTTGTATGCAAACATAAATGGGCAGATGACTATTCATACTCACCCATCAGATGCCTTATGTTTGTCAGCCATACCGTGATTGTATAGGAATAGAGGCCAAAAAACGGTAAAAAATTTTGTTTAAATGTCGTTATACACCAACCTATAACTGTAAAAATATAGCCGTAACCATCGCTGCTATGACGGTACGACTCGCGTAACTGATAACGAACTTGCACTGATTTATATCACGGGTTTGTTATAATACGCAGCAATCAGACAGCTATCAGGCAGCACTCAAATCGTGCTTACGCTCTTGCCAGTTTTTTGATGACATCGAGATACCTTGATGGCTGCATTGATTTACTGCTCTGATCTATTGGACGCTTAGGAACAGATATTATGACCGACCCATCGCCAAGCACGCACAAAACCTCTGCGTCACCTCAAAATGACAAGACGTTGCTGCAATTAAATGGTATCAAAAAAACCTACGATCAAACCGAGGTTCTAAAAGACATCAACCTTGATATCAAGCACGGCGAGTTTTTGACCCTGCTTGGGCCCTCAGGCTGTGGCAAAACGACATTACTGCGCTTGATTGCAGGTTTTGAGCAACCCAATGCGGGGACAATCTATCTAGATGGCGTACAGATGGCAGGCTTATCCGCTGATAAACGTCCGGTCAATACGGTATTTCAGCAGTACGCTTTATTTCCGCATATGACAGTTGCGCAAAACGTCGCTTATGGATTAAAGCTAAAAAAAGTGCCAAAAGCTGAGATTCAAGCTCGCGTCAGCGAGATGCTGGCCATGGTGCAGTTGGAGCATTTGGCCAATCGCAAACCGCAGGATTTATCTGGTGGGCAGCAGCAGCGCGTGGCGATCGCCCGTGCGGTGATCAATCGCCCCAAGCTATTACTACTCGATGAGCCACTATCCGCGCTTGATCACAAACTGCGTTTGCAAATGCAATCTGAGCTCAAACGTCTGCAACGTGAGCTTGGCATTACCTTTGTATTTGTCACGCATGATCAAGAAGAAGCGCTGTCGATGTCAGACCGCATTGCCGTGATGAAAGACGGCATGTTCCAGCAAATCGGCACGCCTATTGAGATTTATGAGACTCCTGCCAACTTGTTTACTGCCAAGTTTATCGGTGAGACCAATCTGTTTAGAGCTGAGGTCAAGGGTGTCTATCCAGACCTTCCAGATCGCGATGGCAACGTGACCAATGGACGCATCGAAGTCGAAGTCTGTGAGGCTCAAGCGCAAGAAGGGCCAACAACGCTACGTAACTTGCGTCGACCCAATTTTGCCAATGATGTACAAGTAGGTGACATCGTTAATTTACTACTTCGTCCTGAAGACTTACGCATATATGATCCAAAAGATAATGAGCATAGCGGACTACTGGGGCGCGTCATCGAAAGTAACTATAAAGGCAGTACGTTAGATTCGATTATCGAATTGGCAAATGGCCATATCATTAAGGCCTCTGAGTTTTTTGATGAAGACGACCCAAGCTTTGATTACAAACTCAACGAAGGCGTCAAAGTCTCATGGGTAGATGGCTGGGAGTGGGTATTGCCAGAAGACGCTGACCATACAAACAAGGCGACTGTACAAAAGGATGGTAGCTGATGGCCCGCAACCACTTAGGCAGCAAAAGTCCGTTTCGTACGGCAACGCTCTGGCTGATCTGGGGTTGGCTACTGATATTTGCGCTATTACCAAATATATTGGTCATCGCGGTCAGTTTTTTAACCCGAGATAGCAGCGCCTTTATTAGCTTACCTATCAATATTGACAGCTATGTGCGCATGGTTGATCCGTTGTATTTTGAGGTGTTCGTTCATTCATTGTGGATGGCAGGTATCACGACGGTTATCTGTCTACTGCTGGGCTATCCTTTTGCTTGGATCATCTCCAAGGTAAAAGTGCGATGGCAGCCGTTACTGATGCTACTGTTAATACTACCTTTTTGGACCAACTCTCTGGTACGCACCTATGCGTTAAAGCTGCTCTTCGCGAATAATGGCTTGATTAATAAGTCACTGCTGGCAATCGGTGCCATTGATGCTCCTATCGATATTTTATATACGCAAGGCGCGGTCATTGCTGGTCTAACTTACTTATTATTTCCATTTATGGTATTACCGCTATATGCCGTGTTTACCGATTTACGCAATGACATGCTATTGGCTTCTCAGGATTTGGGTGCATCAAAAACACAGACCTTTTGGCATGTGGTACTACCACTGACGACGCCAGGGATTATCTCTGGCGTACTGCTCGTGCTGTTGCCTGCGATGGGTATGTTTTATGTGGCGGATATTTTGGGCGGCTCTCGCAACCTACTCGTCGGTAATATCATCAAAAACCAATTCTTAGACGCCCGTGACTGGCCGTTTGGTGCTGCTGCTAGCGTTTTATTGACAGTGGCAATGGCGGTATTATTACTGGCTTATCGCGCCAGTAGTCGCCGCATTGGCAAGACTGATTTTAACGAGGTGGCCTAATGTCTTATTCACGTAAGCTCAAGATTGGCAGGATCGCGGCTAAAGGCTATCTCGGACTCATTTATACTTTGTTATATCTACCCATCATTGTTTTGGTGGTGATGTCATTTAACAAATCAAAAATTGGCTATAACTGGGGCGGCTTTAGCTTAAAGTGGTACGAATCACTGTTTAACAACCAAGCGATGCTCGATGCGTTTTGGCATTCTATTGTCTTGGGGCTAGTCGCGGCTACCGTTTCCACTCTTATAGGGACGCTCACTGCCCTCGCCTTACATCGCTATAACTTTCGCGGTAAAGGCTTACTAAACGGGCTGCTGTTTGTGCTGATGATGTCACCTGAGATTGTGCTGGCTATCTCACTACTGGCACTGTTTTTATTGATAGGCTTACAGCTAGGCTTTGTGTCTTTACTGATAGCGCATATCACTTTTTGCCTGCCGTTCGTGGTCATTACTGTTTTTGCGCGTCTGAGCAGCTTAGATGAGCGCTTGATGGAAGCGGCGCGCGATTTGGGCGCATCTGAGTCGACGATGATACGTACGGTATTGATCCCCGTTATCTTGCCTGCGGTCATGGCAGGTTGGTTACTCGCCTTTACCTTGTCGCTTGATGACGTGGTGGTATCGACCTTTGTCACAGGGCCTAGTTATGAGATTTTACCGCTGCGTATTTATTCGATGGTGCGGGTAGGCCTCAAACCAGAAGTCAATGCGATAGGTACGTTATTGCTGGTCGCCTCGCTAGTATTGGTGGTCATCTCACAGTTGTTGTTACGCAAGCGCTAGCAGCAATCACTCATTGACAACATCTATGAGTGAAAATCAACACAGTATCCACTATAATGAGTTTTTCTCACTTTAGCGGTTAGGTCTTATCATGCTTGAGCTTCGTCATCTTAATACCTTAACTGCGCTACGGGCGCATGGTTCACTTGCGGCAGCGGCCGATGAGCTACATGTCACGGCGTCTGCAGTCTCGCATCAGCTCAAAGAGCTAGAAAACTACTACGACGTCAGCCTCGTCAATCGCCGCACGCGCCCGCTTAGCTTTACACCAGCGGGCAAGGCCGTGCTAGCCTTAGCGGATAATATCATGCCGCAAGTCACGCGTACCAAAAACGATCTAAAGCGCTTGGCACATGGTCAAGCGGGCAGGTTACGACTGGCATCAGAGTGTCACAGCTGCTTTGATTGGCTCATGCCGATACTCAATCACTATCGCCGTGAATGGTCAGATGTCGAGCTTGATTTTGCCACGGGCTTTGAGCCTGAGCCGCATCATCTCTTGATGGAAGGTGATATCGATTTGCTTATCACCACCAGTGATTTACCGCTCGACGGTATTAGCTATCAGCCATTGTTTGAGTATGAGAGTCGCTTGGTGCTGTCACCAACGCATGATTTAGCGACGCAAGAATTTATTGAACCAGATGATTTGACCAACGAGACATTGATTGCCTATCCGGTAGAAGCCAAACGCCTCGATATCATTGCCAATTTTATGACGCCAAGCGATGTAAGCTTTGCCGATATTCGCACCACGGAGCTGACCGCAATGCTGATTCAGCTGGTCGCCAGTGAACGTGGCGTAGCGGCATTGCCTGATTGGGTGGTGGCGGAGTATGAGAAAAAAGGCTGGGTAGTCTCGCGACCATTAGGTGATGGCGTGTATTGTCAGCTTTATGCCGCAACGCGCACGTCGAGTCAAGATACGGCGTATATGCAGGGTTTTGCGAGTTTACTTGATGGAATTGTGAAGCCATTGTAGTTTCATTACTAATTACTTTTTTATAGTGATGAAATATTATTCACCTTTTCATATCGTAATGAATGTTATGGTAAATAATGGTTCCCTAGTGAGGACTTGAACACTAGGCTGTAGGCTACTGGTATCAATGTTTTATCTCGCTGAAACAGTCACAATGTACTTCATGGTGTACATGAACTGAGCTTTTCGAATATAAAATTAACTAAGGGCTTTCTGCTAATAAATTATGATAAATACTGTATTTGCATCAAAGATCGATCTCTGGTTAGCTTTTTTAATATTAGGTTTTAGCTTGTTACTCATTTTGGTGCCTGTAGGAGAATGGATATACAACAATAGTTCAATTAAAAGAACAATATTTATTAGTCTTTTTACCATGCCAGGTGCAATATTACTCTTATTAATATTTTTCAGCGTAAAGTACAGTTTGTCAGATGACGAACTGTTAGTGAATTATGGTTTTTCTACTCGAAGCATTTCATTGAAAGATATTACCCAAATCACTCCTACCAACAGTACGTTATCTGCTCCAGCACTGTCCTTAGATAGGATTGAGATAATATATAAAGGGGGTAGCATAGTGATATCACCAAAAGACAAAGATGGGTTTTATCATGCAATACAAGAACGTGTTCCTGCATTAAAGAATGATGGTAATGATGGATTAATAAAGAATTAATAAAGAATTAGCCTATAGTTCGGTGCGCTATACAGGCATCGCACTGGCAGCCGTAACCAGTATCATTCAAGATATAGAGAAACTAAACGTGAAAAATATTAGTATTCCATTTTCTTTTTTAAAAGAAAACGATATTGTCTTATCTGAGAAGGAAGTCGATTTTGCTATCAGTCGCAAGATAATAGATTTACAAGACTTAGGAAAGATAGTTGACGTTTCCCTAATTAACTACCCTGACAGTAAATACTTACTTGAAATTGCTCTTGATATTTTATTGAACGGCAGCTATCTGAACCCTCATGTTCAATATTTAGAGATAGATGACAGTGGTGTAAGTAGAGAGAATGGCACCATAACTATAGATGATGAACGTGTAAATGATAGATTGCGATATATTATCTTACTTTGGTTATTTAAGAAAAGACTTAACAGTGATGCTGACTTTAATAAGGTAAACAGCGTTTATGATGATTTTGGCTATCCTTCTGATATGGTAGGGTTTATCAGTTATATGCCTACTAAAGAAAGTGGCGATAAAGGAAGGAGCAACCTAATATATAATCACTGGCAGAGCTATCTAGAGACGTATAGCTATCTGTTAAAAACCTGACACTGTCATATTGACACAAACTATGCCGTCAAAACTAGAGATATAACCTAGTTACCTAGTCATCTTGTAATGTTGCGGTATACCCCAGCGGAACCAGTCATTATGCCCTCTAGACTCATTAACAGACCATTTAAAACAGACTGTATTTCGATAACCACTTAAATCAGACCACTCAATAAGCAGGTGATATCGATACAAGCTCAAAGTACGCACTTAAAAAAATAAAACCCAAGCGCGGTTGCTAATAATGTCAAGCCAACATGCAAACCAACGAGCGCTAAGCCTGCTAGCAGCCGCCCATCATGAATAAAACCAAATACTTCTGCACTAAACGTACTAAAGGTAGTTAACCCGCCCAAAAATCCGGTAATCACAAACACGCGCACATGATCAGATAAGTTGCTACCCATACGCTCGAACCACACCAGCGCAAGGCCAATCAGCAGGCCGCCCAAGACATTTGCGCCAAGCGTGCCAAGTGGTATCCAATGATGCAGTGGATTAAAGCGCGCTAAATAGCCACGTAAACATGCGCCTAATGCTGCTCCTAAGCCGATTGCTAGCCACTGCATAGACTGTCCTTAGTTCAAATAGGTTTGGTGGACAAAAGGCTCAATTATACGGCTGGTAATTCCGTCATCGGCCAACGCGGTACGCAGCTGACGGCTAGATCATCAGACTGCCCAGCTTGCAGGCGCTCAAATCCGGCATAAGCAATCATCGCACCATTGTCCGTACACAGTGCTGGCGGTGCGTAATGGACGGTAGCATTGATTTTTGCTAGCTCCGTCTCCAGCGTCTCGCGCAGATGTGTGTTGGCACTGACGCCGCCCGCGATAACGAGTCTGCTCATATTCGCTTGTTTAAGCGCTTTGACGCATTTTTTTACTAGCGTATCGACCACTGCATATTGGAAGCTCGCGGCGATATCTGCACGAATTTGCGGATCGCTATCAGAGCCCTCAGTGTCTTTGATCAAGTTATGTACCGCTGTTTTCATACCACTAAATGAAAAGTCCAAACCTCGATGTAGCATCGGTCTTGGCAGTGCGTAAGCATCAGGGTTGCCAGCTTCTGCCAGTTTGGCAATATTTGGACCACCAGGATAAGGCAAGCCTAACATCTTAGCGGCTTTATCAAAGCACTCCCCTGCCGCGTCATCGATCGACTCACCCAAGATTTCATACTGTCCCACACCATGAGCGGCTATAAGTAAAGTGTGACCACCAGAGACCAACAGTGAAACAAAAGGAAAAGCGGGCGGATTGGCACCCATAAGCGGCGCGAGCAAATGCCCTTCCATATGATGAATACCAATGGCAGGAATATCCAAACCATACGCCAGACTGCGGCCAAATAATGCGCCGGTCATCAACGCACCGATCAGCCCTGGCCCTTTAGTATAGGCAATCGCATCGATGTCGTTTTTACTCATATCACACTGCTCAAGCAGCTCATTGAGTAAGGGCACGAGCTTACGAATATGATCACGACTGGCAAGCTCAGGTACAACGCCGCCATAGAGCGCATGCAGCTCAATCTGTGAGTACAGTACTTGCCCGACCAACCCTTGATTGTCATTATTGATCTGCTCGCTATCAAAGATCGCCAGCCCAGTTTCATCACAAGACGTCTCTAAACCCAATACCTTCATACTTTTGCCTTTATGCTTTTGTTTTCGGACTATTTTTTGCCGCGTTTTTATTGTATATCGCTTTAAAATTTTGAATAGCGAATCAAATCCGCTTCGCACAGCCAGTCATATTGTTAAAATCGATAGTAATAGAAAACGCGCATAAAAAAACCGTCATTGTCAGTCACAATGACGGTCAGTTTAACAAATTTCAATGACTGGTATACTCTATATATACTATATCAGCTTACTGACGCGAGCATATAATCAACAGCGGCTTTGACTTGTGCCTCACTGACACCATTTACCGCTTGTGCTGGCATTTTATTAAAGCCCTTAGCGGAGTGCATATATAGTGTCTCTTTATCTTTGGTCAAACGAGTCGCCCAAGCGGCTGTGTCACCATATTTCGGTGCATTCAATAAACCCGCTGTATGGCAGACTTTACAGTTTGACTCGTAAAGTTTAGCACCAGCATCTGCAGCGAGCACTTCAGGCTCAGCGACAACAGCAGTCTTTTCTTCAACCACCATGTCGGTAGTCTCAGATTCAGCCATAGGCTCAGGCACCGTAGTTTCAGATTCTGCTGCAACTGTTTCTTCAACACTCGTAGCAGCAGGTTCGTTGGCTGCGCTAGACGCTTCCGTAGTCGCGTTATCACCACTACAAGCGCTCAATACTAATAACACACTCAGACTGATAACAGATAAGCTCAGTCTTTTTATATCCTGCTGTATATCGATCATGACCTTACCTTTATTTGATGCGTCTGTAGCCAAATTTTTTGTAGCAGTTCATAGACTCACAATATTATATTACGAGTCTAATTAAAAGCTTATTCAGCAGGTGTTGCCATATCGGCGCTGTCAGTGGCAGCAGGCGCAGCCGCGGTATCAGCACTCTCTGTGGCTGGGGTGGTCGCGTCTGCCATGCTTGTATCCGCCGTACCTACTTCAGCAGTGGCATCAGCTTCTGTCCCATCTGCAGCTGTTGCGTCAGCCGCTGGCATCGGTGCCGTCTCTGGAAACTCCATGTCTTCTGCTTCAGGGGCGTTTGCGCGTGCTAGCTCAGCCGCTTCATCTACCATATCGATCGCCAGTACTTCTTCGTGCTCTTCGCCCCCACTACAAGCGCTCACGCCCGCACCCAAAGCTACGATAAAAGCTGTGCTTAACACCGTGTTCAATACTGTTTTTTTCATTCCAACATCCTCAATAAAATACGCACAAAACGGTTCATAGACCCTACAATATGGGAAATATCATAGCATAAAATCCCACTAAACCGTTATAGACCGTAGGGATTTTTTATTAACACTAAACTTTGTGCTCCAATTCCACCTAAAACCTGACAGCTTAGCTTGGATACATTTCAAACAAAGTATAAATAGACAATAAACTGTTAAAATCATTGACTTTGTTGATATTTTTTATTAAAATACCTGCCCTTACGCCAATGCGTGAGAATTGTCCTAGTTTGAGCTGATGCCAGTAATCTTGAGATATTACGGCTAAATACTAATATACAGCCAAACTAATGCCCTTATATCTCATCCTAATCGAGGAGTCTTCATGCCTGCAGTTAAGGTTAAAGAAAACGAACCAGTTGATATCGCTATCCGTCGTTTCAAGCGCGCTTGTGAAAAAGCTGGTGTATTATCAGACGTACGTAAGCGTGAGTTTTATGAAAAACCAACGCAAGTACGTAAGCGCAAAAAAGCAGCTGCCGTAAAGCGTTATAAGAAGAAGTTACAACGCGAAACTATTCGTACTACTCGTATGTACTAATCAATGATCTGATTAGTTAAGTACCAGTGCTACACTAACGCCACTGTTATCCATCGATATCAGTGGCGTTTTTTATGCTACAATTTTCGTTGTTACTGCTGACGCAATTTTTTATCAAAGCCCGCTCTCAGCAGGTTTTACCCCAAAAAAACTTATTAAACAGTACCCAACAAATAGCATTTAACAAACGAATAAGGATAATAGCAGTGAGCCAACTTAAACAGACGTTATCAGACAACATCAAAACTTCTATGAAAGCTCGTGAGCTTGAGCGTGTCAAAATACTGCGTAACGTACAATCAGTCGTCAAACAAATTGAGATCGATCGTCAGACAGAGCTTGATGACGCGCAAGTATTAGAAGTGCTACAAAAGCAGCTCAAACAACGTCAAGAGTCGCTCACTATTTTTACTGAAAATGGTCGTGATGATTTGGCGGCCAAAGAACAGTTTGAAATTGATATTATCAATGAGTTTATGCCGCAGCAAATGAATCAAGATGAAATCATGGCATTGGTCAACGCGGAAATCGCAGAGCAAGGTGCCACTTCTATGCGTGATATGGGCAGCGTGATGGGTGTACTGAAAAACAAGACCGCTGGTCGTGCTGATCCTGCGTTGATCTCTAAAATGGTTAAAGATGCGCTACAAGGCTAATTTTTCATTTTGGGTAGCAAGCCGGCATATGAGCTGCTACTACTGAAAATGATGTTGTCAAGCGCACCTGTTGTTGTACGAAAAACTGACTATTTACAAACCGCCTAAGGCTCAAAGTCTTTGGCGGTTTTTATTGCTTTGATTTCTGCGTTGATATTGGCTAGCAATGGGCGCGCACTACTGCTTTGTGCTGTGGCTTGCAGGTTTTCAGTCAATTGCTTGGCCTGCGTCAGTGATGTCAACGCACTCTCATAGCGCCCATTCCAAAGTTGATCATAACTGCGATAACGCAATGCGTTGATCGTTGCAATATTAGCCAGTTGTGGTGACGTTGCGGTTTTAGCGAGCTTTTCATTAGCAAGCTGCAAACTTTGCCATGCATAGCGATCGCTTGGTTGTTGCTCTGTGAGTGGTTTTAGCAGTACTTGTGCCCTTAATGGCTGATTGCTATTGGTCAGTGCTTCCGCCAAATACAGACGCAAGTCACGGCGCTCAGGATACAGACGCTGCTGACTCTCTAAAATATCTGCAGCTTGTTGCCATCTGCCTTGTTCACTTAAAAGCTGGCTATGAGTAATCGATAGTAAAGGTTCTAGGCTTTGACGCTGCGTATTTGGGAGTTTATTAATCTGTGCCAATACCTCATTAGCCTCTTTGATGCGCTGCTGTTCTCCGTACCAACTCACTAAGGCAAGTTTGGCACCCAGACTATTTTTAGCAGCGGTTGTGAGCGTCACTTCAGAAGCATGTTTGCCAGTAACTTGTACACGCCAATAGAGCAAATCAAACAAGGCTTGATGGCGCTGCTGCTGGCTCAATGACAGTGTGGGATACTGCCCAGCACGGCTCTGCGATTCACTCAGTCGCTCATCACTGAGCGGGTGCGAGCGCACAAAGCTTGGTAAAAAGCGATTTTCAACCTGATTGAGCTGGCTTTGTTGATTCATCGTGGCAAAAAACCGTGGCATTGCCCGAGGGTCATAGCCTGCCTGAATCATGATTTGCATCCCTACTCGGTCGGCCTCGCGCTCGTTGTTACGGCTAAAAGCCATGCTGCTATTCATAGAAGCTGTCTGGCTACCCGCCATTACAGCCGCCGCCGCATCACCATCGACTGCTGATGCGGCAATCGCAGCCAACATACCGCCTACTTGCATCAGTAAGGCTTTTTTGCGCTCGTCTGCGCTGTGCTCATAGTGACGTTGACTGATGTGCGCGACTTCATGGGCGATGACACTTGCCAGCTCATCCATACTTTTGGCGGCCAATATCGTCCCTGTATTGATCCCGATGACTCCACCAGGTGCCGCAAAAGCATTGATGCCGGGATTATCAAGAATAACTAAGCCAAGTGGTGCTTGCTGACGGGCTTGCGCATTCAATCGCCATGTCATGTCTTTTACCGTTTCTTGCACCCAAGGGTCGTGCTCCATTTTGACCCGACCATTGATGTTCTGTAATGACCACTCACCCAGCATTTTATTTTGATACTGCTCAGCAAAGCTCAGTCCTTGCCCGCGCAAATTGGGTAGCTCTAACGATTGTGACTCTACTGTTTGCCATGAATGATTGGCAAATGGCATAGCTTGGCTATCATCACCATCCTTGCTATGAGCACTTGTAGCAATTACCAGAAATGTCACTGACAGTCCGATTTTGATACTATTTGAAAAAGATAAAACCACAGAGTTGCGGCTATCTGTTTGCCCAAATAGTTTAGATAGCGAGCTTTCCGACAGCTTATTCATCGAATGGCTGGTGGCTTTAATAAGTCGTGGCGGTCTATTAGCGTGGTACAAATTCGTATCCTATCAGATTGTTGACGACGTCTTTTCGACTATACGAGCTTGTTTGTATAAGGTCAATTCTACTATGTGCTTAGCTACCAATCACTCAGCCACCCGTCACGATTGTGCAACATGACTGTGTGATTCTAATGAACCGAACATGGCGTTGATTATATTCAAATGCAATTATACATCGGCTATTTGGTATAATGGTTAAACACAATAATAGTAAGCTCATGGTTGCCGTAAATAGATTGACGATATTCAAAAATAATTGTTAGAGCCTTTTTTGATAAAGAAACCGAAATACTGATACTTGTAAGGTTTGTATTATGTCCGCTGATAGCCAATTACCCATCAAACGTGCATCACACTCTATTTACTTATCAGCGAGCTTATCCGATCCAGAACAGCAAGAGATCAATCATCTGTTAGACTTGTTGCCAGTAGAGAATGGTGGCCCAGATGTTGGCACTGAGACGAAAATAGATGAAGAGCAACCTTTACTAAATATCAAGCGTTTCGTCGACGGTCGCGGGCTTGCATGCCCAATGCCACTGCTGAAAACCAAGGTTGCGTTACGCGATGTAGCCGCTGGTGACTCATTATATGTGGTCGCGACGGATCCCAACTCACAAGCTGATATCACAGCGTTTTGTCGTCAGAGTCAGCAAACACAAACGGGCGACTACTTAGCGTTAATCGTCAACGAAGTTACTGATTTGTCAGGCAATAGCACATCATTGCAGCGTTTCGCTACAATATATCACTTCATCATTACCAAAACTGATAGCAACTAAACGCTGCTGTCCTTTACAATTACAACTATAGAGATTTTTATCTGACTATTTGCTTAACTATTTAACCAAGGTCAAGAATATGGCTACTACTACTTCTGATGCTGCGAATGCGAATAAAAAAGACAGCACAGCTCCTATAAAAAACGATGCGCGCGATGCGGCACTAAAAGCCGCAGCTCAGCGCCCACCTTATGATGCCAGTACATTAGGCAATACCAGTACGCGCGATTTGGTGCCAGCAATGCCAACCCATTTGGCAGCGCCGGGGGTTAATCTGGGCGCCTACATCAATACTGTGCATCAAATTCCGATCTTAACGCCTGTACAAGAGCAAGAATTGGCCCATCGCTATTATGATGAGGGCGATGTTGAGGCAGCGCGTCTGCTGGTGATGTCGCATCTGCGCTTTGTCATTCATATTGCACGTAGCTACTCAGGTTATGGTTTGCCTCAAGCCGACTTAATTCAAGAAGGCAATTTGGGATTAATGAAGGCGGTCAAACGGTTTGATCCGAATAAAGGCGTGCGCTTAGTGTCTTTTGCCGTACATTGGATCAAAGCTGAAATTCACGAATTTGTCATCCGTAACTGGCGTATCGTAAAAGTCGCGACCACCAAAGCACATCGCAAGTTATTCTTTAATTTACGTAGTTTAAAGAAAACCAATAATCAGCTCACGCTAGAAGAAGCAGACGCGATTGCCAAAGATTTGAATGTCACGCGCAAGCAAGTGCTCGAGATGGAGTCGCGTCTGACCTCTTATGACGCCTCATTTGAAGCGCAATCCAGCGACGATGATGACGGTCGCTATGCACCGCAGCTGTTTTTGGAAGATGGCATTGACCCAGCTGAGCAGCTAGAAGAAGAAGACTGGGAAGAAAATAACTCGTCTGCCCTCATCGCGGCTATGGGGACATTAGACGATCGCTCACGTGATATCGTCGAGCAGCGCTGGCTCTCTGAGCAAAAATCCACTTTGCACGAGCTGGCCGCAGTTTACTCTATATCCGCTGAACGCGTCCGTCAGATCGAAAAAAACGCGATGGACAAAATCCGCGATGCCATGACCATTGATAGCGTGATTTTACCTGATGATATTCAATAGCATCAAAAAAAGACGAGTGTTGTCATGTTAAATTGGATCGGTATTGCCGCGATTAATATGGCCATCGCTGTCGCTTTGGGTGCATTTGGTGCGCATGGTTTGAAGGGCGTCGTAAATGTGCAACAACTTGAATGGTGGCATACTGCGACGCTGTATTTGTTCATACATGCGCTGGGTCTATTAGTTGTGGGATTACTGATACGCTTAAAATATACCACTCAAGCTACGGCTTGGTTATTGCAAACCGGTATTATTATATTTGCCGGTAGTCTATATGCCATGACGCTTGGAGCACCGCGCTGGTTTGGCGCGATTACGCCCATTGGCGGGGTTCTTATGATTGCAGGTTGGTTATGGCTTGCTATCTCTACATTTCGACTTGAGAACTCAATGGATTAATCCATTTTACTCATACCTGCCGAAGATTGATTGATATTATGAGTATAGATACAAATAGTCGCCTATAAGATTCAAAGCACCTATATTGCGACTAATACTTATAGGACCGTTACTACAAGGAATCTCAAATTATTAAGGAGGATTTTATATGAGCACCATTAGTGTTAATGGTAAAAACTTACAAACCACTCATCAGACAGTGCAATTAGTCATCAATGAACTTGGACTCAGTCAAGGACGCTATGCCGTTGAAGTAGATGGTGAGCTAACACCAAAGAGTGAGCTGGCTCAATTGCGTATTGTAGAAGGTATGAATATAGAAGTCGTACAGGCTGTGGGCGGAGGCTAATTTTTTATATTTCAGTCTGTCATTAGTTTTTATTAATTATGAACTCTTAACCGCATCATTAGAGACGTACTAAAAAAGACCTCAACGTGTCAAACGTTCGAGGTCTTTTTTCTTTTATAGATCACCAATGAATGAAATAGCTGTTTGTCAAATTTCTTATTTTTTAGCTCGTTCAGACGCTCTTGATGATCTGATTACCCACTTAATCAACGTTATTCAAACCTATGATTAAGCTGCTGGTACTGCTTCAGCAGGCGTGGTGTCTTGATAGCGCTCATCACGCCCAGCACCCTGAGTCTTTTTGCGCTCTTGACGGGTCTTGTACTTACGTACTTGTCTATCAAGTTTGTCTGCCATCTCATTAATGGCTTTATACATATCATCTTCTAAGGCTTGGACAAACATTTCTTGACCTGAGACGCGCATAATTGCTTCAGCTTTATGACTTTTTTTACCGCCATCACTTGCGCCACTATTGTCTAACGATAATATCACTTTAATACTCTGTATCTGATCAAAGTGTCGCTCTACTTTTTCAAGCTTTTCACGAACTGCTGTGTCCATAGCTTCGGTAACACTGATATGGTGACCACTGATAGAAACATTCATATTATTGTCCTTGTATTTGTAACTTACATTCAACAGATGAAGTCGCATTCCTGCTCTTATCATCCTGCCTTACCAATAATTTATCTAATGCCTCTAGTAAGATTTCGACGTATCCCTTTATCGTCTCCTTTATTCATTACAAGTAAATACTATAGATTGGCACTTAGATTTCGTTGTTGGTATGACTCTAATTTGTCATGAAAGAGGGATAGTAGCAAGACGTTAAATTGTAATTAAGTGTAACAATAGCTGTTGTTTCCATCATGTTTCTATATAATCAAAAAATTTTATTTTTTATATCTTGCCACAGAAATATCAATGATTACTCAAAATTGTTGCACATGGCTGTATTTAAACGATTAATACTTCTGTTTGCGCTGAGTAGATGAGCCAATATTCATGGCTTCACGATATTTGGCAACAGTTCTTCTGGCAATATCGATACCGTCTGCCAATAATTCTTTTTGAATACGGCTATCCGATAGCGGTTTTTTGGGATCTTCATCAGCGATGAGCTTTTTAATCATGGCACTGATGGCCGTTGATGAGATATCGCCATCCGAACTGCTGACGTGAGAAGAAAAAAAGTGCTTTAGTGAAAATAGTCCTTGCGGTGTCAAAATCGTCTTACTGGTCGTGAGACGTGAAACGGTGGACTCGTGTAGATTTACTTCTTCTGCGATTGCCTTTAGAATAAGGGGCTGCATGGCCGTCGCACCGTGCTGCAAAAACTCCTGCTGATAACGCACAATGCTAGTGGCTACCTTTAATAGGTTTTGATTGCGCTCCTCAATACTGCGGATAAAGAGGCGCGCATCGGTGAGGTTTTCACGCAGGTATTGATTATCAGGACTGTCATCACCGCGTTTGACTAAATTGGCATATTCTTGGTTTACTCGCAGCTTCGGCAAGGTGTCAGGATTGAGGCGTACATGCCAACCGTCTTCTAATGCCTCAGTATTGGCAGTGGCTTTACGACTCCTAATGGGTGTGACTAATACATCTGGAATGTCGTAACTGTCGGGCTGCTGGGTATAATCAGGCTGGTTGATCTGAAAGAGTAATCCGGGTGAAGGGTTTAAGGTGCGCAGTAAGTTAAGCGCAGGGGTGATGTTCTCAGGGGCAAGGCCTGTCCGTTCAGTCAGCGCTTTGATATTGTTACTCACCAAAAGCTCGCCGGCTGTTAGCAGCGCTTTTGCTTCTTTGAGATATGCAGTATTGGCGTCTAGCTTGGATAACTGAATCGCTAGGCACTCACTCAAATGACGTGCGCCAACGCCAATCGGATCGCAAGATTGGATCATACGCAATACGGCCATGACCTCGTCGTACTCAACGCGTTCATCCCACTGATAAAAGTTGGCCATGGTATCAAAGCTCTGTAGCAGCTCATCGATATCAATTCGTATGAATCCCATGTCATCCATAGAGTCCATCAAATACTCTGCAATCAGGGTGTCCGCTTCTGATAGGCGCTTAAAGTTGAGCTGCCAACGTACGTGATCTTGGATAGTCGACGAAGTACCGCCCTGATAACTATCAAAATCCTCATCCGCTCTACTGCTACCAGAACCTGTGGAGGCAGAAGCATAGTTACCTGTATCAAAGCTGCTAGCATCGAAGCTATCAGTGTCAAAACTGCTATCACTATCCATCGCTCCATCATCAATACTAGATTGCTGCAGTTTCTCCCAGCTGTCAGTGCTATCGTCACCATAGTCTGTATGGTTATCAGATCCTGCGCTAGATGCGTCACTGCTGCTTTGGTTCCAGCTATCAAGTGTTAATGACTCGCTCAGCTCATCTGCTCTATCGTCACGGTTAGTCTCGTACTCGTCATCATCCTCTTCGATACGTTCAAGCAGCGGATTACTATCCAGTTTGGCTTGAACCTCTTGTGCAAGCTCAAGACTAGAGAGCTGCAGCAATTTAATGGCTTGCTGCATTTGCGGTGTCAGTTTTTGTGAGGTACTTAGCGTGCTCGCCAATCCGAATGACATACTCATGGGCGGCTTATTACACTCCAGTCTTGGTCATATTGTATTTATTTTGCCAATTAAGGCGATGATGTCACCTTAACAGAACATGACGATAGCATTTTTTATCACAATTTTGCTACGTTAATTTATATCCTATCCAGATACGATTGGTATGTTTGTGATACAAATTTAGCATGTTTGCCTTAATAACCAACCGATAACTATGAATGGTTTGTTCAGCGTCATCAACATTTTATAATAAAAAACGTCATAAAAAATTGTCATGAGCAGCCATCAAGACTTACCCGTCACGGAGAATATTGTCATGACTGACACAACAATGCCCTCTCAATTTAGCACAGCTGCCATTCAAATGAACAGCCAGCAAGACATCGATAGCAATTTAGCGAATATAAAAGCGGCGATCATTGATGCTAAATCGCAAGGTGCTGAACTCGTTGTCGTACCTGAAAACTGCTGTAGCATGGGCCAGCAGTTTGCGACTGCAGAGCGTTTTGACGCGCTATCAGCGACGATGGCAGAGTATGCCCGCACTCATAATATATATCTACTGGCAGGCTCACTGCCTTGCCCTTATCGGCCTGATGGCATGGTCGTTCCTGATGGTCGGCTGCGCCAAGTCAGTCAATTGTTTGCGCCAGACGGGTCGCGAGTGGCACGATACGATAAAATTCATCTGTTCACCGCGACCGTGGCCGACAAGCAAGGCAGCTACAATGAAGCGGCGACGTTTGAGCCGGGCACGCAGACCGTGGTTGCGCCTCTTGAGTCAGAAGGCGCTGTCTATCAGTTGGGTATGATGGTCTGTTTTGATTTGCGCTTTCCTGCTCTAGCGCAGCGCTTACGTCAAGCAGGTGCTGATATATTAAGCGCACCATCTGCTTTTACTTATCTAACGGGACAGGCGCATTGGTCGCTATTGTTACAGGCACGTGCTTTGGACAGTCAGTGCATGGTGATCGGTGCAGCACAGGGCGGCGATCATGCATATAAAGATGGCAATACTCGCCAGACGTGGGGACATACTACCATTACTGCTTTTGATGGCAGCGTTATTGCGAGCCATGATAGCAGTGAGCTAAATCTGTCTACGACATCTCACATAGATAAAGGATACGCCATCGTCATGGCATCATTAGACAAGCAAGCTCAAGCGCAAGGTCGACAGAAATTACCTATCTTTGATTGTCATCGTTTGGCATAACTTAAGAAGTAACATAGATTGCTTAAACCGTAGATTACTCAATTAGGTAGGACTTTCATCATTTTGAGTGTGGGTGGCTCGTGGATGGGCGCGATCATAGACTTGTGTTAATTTGGCAAAATCAACGTGGGTGTAAATTTGCGTGGTACTGATATCGCTATGTCCTAACATCTCCTGCACGGCACGCAAGTCACCACTACCTGACAGCATGTGTGAGGCAAAGCAATGACGCAGTAGATGTGGATACATGTTTTGCGCAATACCTGCGCGAGTCGCCGCAACTTTTAGACGCTGCTGTACTGCTCGCGTCGATAGTCTGGTGCCGAGTTTTTCGCTAATGAACAAGGCGCTGTCCATCTGTTCGACCCATAGATTGCGATGCGGTAGATAGCGTGTTATCGCTTCTGCTGCTTTTGTGCCTAATGGCACTAAGCGGGTTTTATTACCCTTACCAGTGACTCGCACCCGCAAATCCGACAAGTCCACATCTGCTATATCAAGTGCGACCAGCTCGCCGACACGTAGACCACTACTATAGAGCAGCTCAAACATGGCTTTATCACGCAACCACAAGCGCGCCTGCTCTGGCGTATCAGGGATTTGTTGATCGAGTAACTGCGTCAATAAATCCACATCAGCGATAGAGGGTAATGGTCTAGGGCTACGCTTGAGCTGATAGCCGGTCGTTGGATTAATACGCGCCAAATCCTCCTCTATGAGCCAACCATAAAAATGCCGAATCGCTGACAGCTCTTGCTGAACGCTAGCAAGCGCAAGCTTGTCTTCATCGAGACGCTGACTAATATGCTGAGCCAGTTGGCGCTTATCACAACGCGTCCACGTCAGACGCTTACCGCGTAAGAACAGTGCCAGTTGGTTTAAGCCAGCAAAATAAGCGGTCAGCGTATGCGGCGAGTGATTACGCACAGACAGCGTATTGAGCCAACGATGGACAGGTGCTAATAACGCTCGTAGCGCGGCATCTGACTCTATATTCGCCGCCAGCTCAGCTGATAGCCAAGGTGCCGTTTGCGTTGTCTGACCGTCTTGATGAGTGGACATAACCATATCAGAAGCACCCATGTTATTGATATCATTTTTCTAACGACAGATATCAGCCTTCAGAACTTGGCTTAATACCTGCTTGCGCCATCAAACCATCTGGACTAAAGACTCCTTCATAAACAAAAGCAGTCGGACCTGTCATCATAACTGAATAGCCTGGCTGCCACTTGATGATCAAGCTGCCACCATAGAGCTGCGCGCGCACCTCTTCGCCTTCATCGAGCCAGCCCTCTCTTATACCGACTGCAACTGCTGCACAGGCGCCCGTGCCGCAAGCTTGCGTCTCGCCCACGCCGCGCTCATACACACGCAGACGAATATGACGCTGGTTCATCACTTGCATAAAGCCCACGTTGACGCGATCTGGGAACGCTGGATGGGACTCAATGGCCTTGCCTAACGTCTCAACCTCAGCGTCAAGCACGTCATCAACTTTGATAACGGCATGTGGGTTGCCCATATTAGCGACATATAGCTGTACAGGTGTGCCATTGACATCGAGGTGATAAGTGTTTTGGATTTTGGTCGTGGCTCTTGGGCTAAAGGGAATCTCATTTGGCTCAAACTTGGGCTTACCCATATCAACCTCTACCCAACCAAACCGATCAGTGGTCAAAGAGATAATGCCGCTCGCCGTCTCAACCCGTAGCCGCTGCTTAAATGACAGTTTACGTGCTTGCACAAAACGGGCGAAACAGCGCGCACCATTGCCGCATTGCTCCACCTCGGTGCCATCGGTGTTAAAAATACGGTAACTAAAATCAACATCGGGGCGCATCGGTGGCTCGACCACAAGCAGTTGATCAAAGCCAATACCTAGGTGGCGATCTCCCAATAACGCTACCAACTCCTTGCTCAAATCTAAGCGCTGGGTCACCAAATCGATAACCATAAAATCATTGCCCAGCCCATGCATTTTAGTAAATTCTATTAGCATATCTTTGATGTCCTATCCTATTTTTATGTATGGCTTATATTAGCACGCTGTCAGATACAATCATAATTATCACCGCTATCAAATACTAACTTATCGTTATACCTCAAACTCGATATACCCCATTCGAGTTTGCCATAAAAAACCCACCGTTATTATCACGGTGGGTTTTATTTATTATGCAAAAACAGTGTCAGTGTTGGCGGGTTGGCGGCTTTATTTATCCTGCCACAGTATTTCGTCAGCATACAATACTTCAACCGTTTCACGTTTGCGGATGAGCTGATGGTTATTGCCTGATACCATCACTTCGCTGGCACGCGGACGCGAGTTGTAATTACTACTCATAGTAAAGCCATAAGCCCCTGCGCCCGTCACTGCCAAGACAGCTCCTGCCTCTAATGACAGTAAGCGGTCTTTTGCTAAAAAATCCCCTGTCTCACAAATCGCGCCAACGATGTCCCACGGCTTTGTACCATTTGTATCAATACCATCGCTCGGTAATGTACTTGGAATCACGGCCATTTCAGCTTGATATAAAGCAGGACGAATCAGGTCATTCATCGCAGCATCGACAATCGCAAAGTTCTTATGCTCAGTCGGCTTAAGTACATCGACTTGCGTCAATAGCACACCAGCATTGGCAACGATACTACGACCTGGCTCAAAGAATACGGTCAAACCAAGCTCGCTAAGCTTTGGTAATAAAGCCTCGGCAAACTCATCGATAGACACGGGCGTCTCATCAATATAACGCACGCCTAGACCGCCACCCAAATCAATATGACGCAGCTCAATACCATGATCGCGCAGGCTATGTATCAGCTCAATGACTTTATCTAGTGCGGCGACAAACGGCGCGACTTCCGTCAACTGCGAGCCAATGTGACAATCAATACCAACGATATCAATATGCGATAAATCCGCCGCTTGCTGATAGACCGCTAAGGCGTCTTCGTGGGTAATACCAAACTTGTTGTCTTTAAGACCTGTTGAGATATACGGATGCGTCTTGGCATCGACATTTGGATTGACGCGTAATGAGATTGGCGCACGTTTATTCAGTGCTGCCGCTACCTCGTTGATCAAGGTCAGCTCACTGATCGACTCGACGTTAAAGCAGCCAATACCTTGGGTCAGTGCGTATTCGATATCGCCGTAAGTTTTGCCAACACCTGAGAATACAACGCGCGACGCGGCGCCACCTGCAGCCAGTACGCGCATCAGCTCACCACGAGAGACGATATCAAACCCAGCGCCTGCCTGCGCAAGCACTCCAAGCACCGCAAGATTCGAGTTTGCTTTTACCGCGTAGCATACCTGATGATCGAGACTGGCAAAGCTATCGGTATAGGCTTGATAAACATCCAGTATCGCCTGCTTTGAGTAGACATAGCATGGCGTACCATATTGTTTTGCCAACTCGTCAACACTAACCTGCTCCATATATAGCGCGTCGTCGCGATAGCTTAGCGCGGGCAGATGAGCGCTTAACGCTTTAGGATCAACATATAGACCGTGCTCAGTTTGGATAGTGACAGATTCGCCAGTAGCAACATCGGTTACGTCAGCAGGTAGTTCAGAATAACTCATATAAACATCTCTAATATAATCAGGGTATCAAGGGTAAGAATAAACATTAATAATCGTTAGGATCTGTACTCGGCTCGGGCAGTATTTGCTGTTCATCTAGATAGTCATTTTTTTGATAGGTATCATCATCAATACCAGCAAAAGCGGCATCTTGTGGATGGCTCGTACTATTTAGTACAGATGGGCTACCCTTTACCGTTTGGCTACTGGACTTTGGTAAGTACAAAGCGCCTTTTTGCCCGCAGCCTGACAACCCTACCATCATCGCACTGCCAATGACTAAAGTAATAATGGCGCGGCGACTGGCAAGTCTCCATAAGGCGATATACCCAGTTTCTGATGAGCGAAGTATAGTAGACATAGAGTGGATCACCTGTGAGCGTGTAGCGGTGTAAGTGCGATTAAAAATCGTAATAAATAAAGAGCGAAAAAGGCAGCCCAAAAATGGCCAATATCAAAGTTTTAATCATAGCATTATGACACAAAGCTGTACGCATACTGAACAGCATTGGTCAATAAATTTGGCTCATAGTGGGGATTGATTTGATGCTTTCATCATAATTTACTGACGGTGTCGCTTGATAATTTGCGCATAAAAACATGTCTGATAGGAATTTGGACAATATTTCTTACAATTTTTGATATTCATAAGGCAGCTCTACAACAGCCAATAACCAATGGCTAAAGTACCTAAGAGCCACTAGCTATAACAGATGTACCAATATTTTGAACGCTTGATAGACACCAATTTTAAACCTTACCATTATCGCGGTATAGCTACAAAAATATGTTACATTATACCGCGGTCTTACGGCTATGCTGAGGCTCAGGCCTACGATTCAGCGGTACTGCTATATAGTAATAAGATACAACCATCAGCCTCAGTATGACTAAGATCGATCATATACTTGTTTGATAGATCAGCATGGATATGGCTAATTTTGTGTTAAATACGATCAATCTATCATCACCTTAATATGAGCACGATGCGATGTCAGTGTCGTTTTTATCATAGTAATCTGACGATATGATGATTTTCGACCTAAAAAAACCCACCTATAAAAACCAATCTAAGGATAGAGTATGAGCGCCAGCCTAACCACCACTTTTGATGATAAGAACTCTGAAACATCAACCCTGACCAGCCCAACCTTGGTTTTAAACTGTGGCTCGTCTTCCATCAAATACGCGTTGATTAGTGATGACAACTCTACTCGTATCACCGGTCTTGCCGAAAACCTAGGTCTCGATACCGCCCGTATTAAACACACGACCTTAAAAGGTGAAAAACTTGAAATCTCTATTCCTGGTGGTCGCCATAAGCTGGCGCTACAAAAAATCCTTGAGCTACTAGAGCAGTACCACTTCATCGCCGTTGGGCACCGCGTGGTACATGGTGGCCGCGAATATTCCAAAGCCGTTCGCGTTGATGAGCATGCGTTAGAAGAAGTGAAGCGTCTCAAAATATTAGCTCCGCTACACAACCCTGCAAATGCACTGGGTATCGAAGCGGTTCAGGCGATCTATCCTGATATGCCGCAAGTGGTAGTGTTTGACACCGCTTTTCACCAAACCATGCCGCCCGTTGCTTTTCGCTATGCACTACCCAAATATCTATACGAAGAACATAAAATCCGTCGCTATGGCTTCCATGGCACATCACATGCTTACGTCTCAGAACGCACCAGCCAAATCACTGAGGCAAAAGGCCCGCATGGCTGGCTAACAGCACATCTAGGCAATGGTTGCTCAGCCGCCGCAGTATACGATGGCAAAAGTCTCGATACCAGCATGGGTCTGACCCCACTTGAGGGCCTTATGATGGGTACGCGTAGTGGCGATGTGGATCCTAGCTTGCACATGCACCTGAAGCGTCAGCTCGGTATGAGCTTAGAAGAGACCGACAAAATGCTTAATAATGACAGCGGCCTACTTGGTATCTCAGGACTGTCTAACGACTTGCGTACCATCGAGCAAGCAGCCAGTGAAGGTCACGAAGATGCCAAGCTCGCTATCGAGATGTTCTGCTATCGTGCTGGTAAATATCTGGCCAGCCTTAGCTGTGCGCTACCAGAGTTTACCGGTATTGTCTTTACTGGCGGTATCGGTGAAAACTCCGATATTACACGTACCAAAATCCTGGCAGTGATGCGTCATTTCGGTATCAAAATAGATGCTGACAAAAATGCCAGTTTGGTTCGTGGTAAAGAAGGCAGCTTCCACGCAGATGACAGCAGTATCGAGTTATGGGTCGTCCCAACTGATGAAGAGTGCCGTATTGCTCAAGAGACTCGTCAGGCATTGAATTTAATATAAGCGTGAGCGTGTTTGATACGCCATATCTATATAATTAACATTTGCTATAAGGCTATGGCGTACATACTCAGCACATTGCTCATTCTGCCAAGGATGAATTGAACTTAATAATAAAATAAACCGTAGGATACACTATGCAGACCATTTTACTTGTTCCCATTAGCCGCGGTATCGGTGTGACATCAGCCGCGCTTGGACTGATTCGCGCCTTTGATTATAACGGTATCAAAGCGGGCTTTATGAAGCCGTTTTTGCAAGACGATACCCTAGATAAGCAGCACAGCTTAGACAGCTCAAGCGCATTGACCATGCATGCCTTTGGTCTAAAGCCGCCCAAATCGATCAGCCGTCAGCACGTCGAGCGGATGTTGGGCGATGGCAACCTTGATGATTTGATGGAAGAAGTGATTGCCAATTATCATACGATTGATGATGGCCCTGATGTCATCATCTGTGAAGGCCTGGTGCCGACCACTGAGACCTCTTACGCTTCACAAATCAACCGCGCCCTCGCCCATGCTTTAGATGCCAAGATCATATTTGTTGGTGCCGCTGATATCGGTCAACCAGCGGCGTTGGCGGACAAGCTTGATGTGCATGCGCGCGAGTTCGGCGGTGTCATGGATGCGCGTACGCTTGGCGTGATATTGATGCGGGTACAAGACGTGCCTAATACCTTTGAAAATCAACCAGTCGCTCCGGGTGAGGCGGTCGTCAGCTTAGATCCAACCTTTTTGCAAGAAGTGCAGCGTCTATCGCCTTCGTTCAATACCGACGCGTTTCGCCTCATCGGTGTCGTTCCCTTCAGCGATTCGTTGTCTGTACCGCGCACTTGGGACATTGCCACCGAGCTTGATGCCACTTGGCTTAACGTTGGTGAAGCAAAAACACGTCGTATCAATCGCATCAGTCTAACGGCGCGCTCAGTCGCTCGTGTCAATCAAGTGTTCAAACGTGGTACGTTGATGGTGGTCCCTGGTGACCGCGATGACTTGCTACTGGCCGCAGGATTGGCCTGTATCAATGGTATTCCGCTGGCAGGATTGGTCTTGACAGGTGGTATCCTACCAGGCGAGACCGTAACGGAGCTGTGGCAGTCGGCGCTCAAAACGGGCATCCCTATCATGAGCGTCGAGAGTGACAGCTATCAAACGGTACAGAGCCTTGTCCATATGAGCTCAGAGATTCCAAGTGATGACACTGAGCGTGCGGAAGAAGTAGCGCGTTACGTAGCAGCGCATTTGGATTTGAGCTGGATTAAGGAATACTTTAGTCGTAATCATGAGCCACGCTTGTCCCCATCGGCTTTTCGCCATCAGTTGGTCAAAAAATCACAGCACGCTAAAAAACGTATCGTATTGCCAGAAGGTTCTGAACCACGTACCGTCGAAGCGGCCTGTATCTGTCAGAGCCGCGGTATCGCTGATTGCGTACTGCTAGCTAAGCGTAGCGATGTCGAACAAGTCGCCAAGAATCGCGATTTGACGTTGCCAGAAGGTCTAGAAATCATCGACCCTGACACCCTTGATATGAGCAAATATATCGCTGCTGTCGTTGAGCGCCGTAAAGGTAAAACTGGGGCAGACGTCGCCGCTGAATATCTAAAAGACACGGTATATCTTGGCACCATCATGCTCCAGCTCGATGAAGTCGATGGTCTAGTCTCAGGCGCGATTCACACCACTGCCAACACCGTCCGCCCAGCGTTTCAATTAATCAAAACCGCGCCGCAGTACTCGCTCGTATCGTCCGTGTTCTTTATGCTGTTGCCTGAGCAAGTGGTTGTCTATGGTGACTGTGCGATCAATCCTGATCCGAATGCTGAAGAGTTGGCAGAAATTGCCATTCAATCGGCACAGTCTGCTGCTGCCTTTGGTATCGATCCAAAAGTCGCGATGATCAGCTATTCTACGGGCTCATCAGGCGCAGGCGCGGATGTCGAAAAAGTCGCTCGTGCCACCCAAATCGTCCGTGAGCGTGCGCCGAACCTCAAAGTCGATGGCCCACTACAATATGATGCCGCCTCGGTCATGAGTGTGGGCAAACAAAAAGCGCCTGACTCTCCTGTCGCAGGTCAAGCCAACGTCTTTATTTTCCCTGATCTCAATACTGGTAACACCACGTATAAAGCGGTGCAGCGTAGCGCCAATGTCATCAGCGTTGGACCGATGCTGCAAGGTTTGAATAAGCCAGTCAATGACTTATCGCGTGGCGCACTCGTTGATGATATCGTCTATACCATCGCGCTGACCGCTATCCAAGCGTATAGTGATTTGATTTAATCGCTATACGATTTGCCAATCAAAGTCCGTTATATCGCCGACTATCATCATGATGGTCGGTTTTTTATTGGTGCTGTGGTGGTATAGTCAAAGTATCTCAAAAACGATACGGTACTGCTAATATCAATTTTTGCAGCCTCTGTCTGCGCAAGCACAGCAAGCAAAAAAATTGATTTAACAGTGCATAATGTAGCGGTATTAATTTTCACTGACTATAGGTGGTGATAGATAGTGATGACAGATACTCGCCCGCCCTCTACAATAGCGCTATGATTCAGTTAATATAAAAAGGTTAGCTAATAAAAGAATGAGAGGTACCAAAAACAGCGTGCACCTCATTCTTTTATTTGCATTTATTTATGCCAAATACGAGCAATAACTCTCACGAAAAGATCTCTGCCCCTGCCATCCGTGCCTATCTTGGCGGCTCGTTTGATCCGGTACATAATGGTCACCTAGAAGTGGCTCTACACGCCTATCAGGACTTGTTGCCAATCGCAAAGCAGCAAAACCGCCCCTTGCACGTTTCATTATTACCCAATGCGCGCTCGCCATTTAAAACGCAGAGCACTGACCCTAAACACCGCTTAGCCATGCTAAAGCTGGCAGTACAAGACACACTGATACAAGTCAATGAGCTTGAGCTATGGCAAGCGCCGCCTGTCTATACAATCGACACTGTACGCGCACTCAGACAACAGTACCCTTATGACTGTTTAATATTTATCATGGGTATGGACAGCGCGCGCAGTTTGGATAAATGGAAAGACGGGTTAGGACTCACTGATTATGTCAATCTGTGGATCTTTAATCGTGAGGATAGCGATCATATTAATGGTAGAGTTTCTGACAGGGCGACATCATTTGAAAACCCTATATCGACCTCGCAATATCTAGCAACCTTGCAATCGCAACTGCCGCTACCTTTACAATCACATGTAACCGACTCACCGATTGAGCTATTCACTCCAATTGCTCGATGCTTGGTAGATAGCTTAGAAACAGATGGCACTGACTTGAAAAGCGCTATGAAAGGACGCATTTATATAGATACGCGACCGATCACTGCCGTATCAAGCACGCAAATACGCGAACAACTACACATATTGGCGACTGAAACAAATAAAATGCCCGTCCCTGACAGGCAAGTCGCATCTATCGCAGCAATAAATGATATTATGAGCAATACTCACCCCAATTCATTAGCTAAATGGCTCAATCCTGCCGTTTATCACTATATTATCGCCCATCAGCTATATTCTGCTGCTCAATTCCGTTAAAATCGCCTTATCTATGTCATTTTGCCTATCCTGTCTCTATACGTGACTGACGACATATGATCAGTCGAATCAGACAAATTGACGTTTTACCCCTTTATTTTTAATAGTTACGATTGAAGAGATTAAAATTTATGATCAACACCATGACCGAAGAACGCTTAACCGTGTGCTTAAACATTGTACAAAGCGCGCTAGATGATATGAAAGCAAAGAACATCACTGTAATGAATGTAGAAGACTTAACTGACGTCACCGAGCGTATCGTCATCGCTGATGGTACCTCAAAACGTCATGTACGCGCGATGGCGGATAGCGTCGGCGCTGAAGTCAAACAAGCGGGCTTTATGCCGCTTGGCCGCGAAGGCGGTATCGACTCTGACTGGACACTGATTGACTTGGGCGCGGTTGTCGTTCATATCATGACCCCACAAGCGCGTGAGTTCTATGACTTAGAAGGCCTATGGTCATCACCGGATCAGTTGGCTGAGCTGGTCGCCACACCGCGTGAAAAGAAAACTGCTGGTCGTCGCAACAAGAACAAATAAGATTATTGAGTACAATAATCGCGTCATACTAAAAGCATAAGACCAAAAGACCAGAATCGTTATTTTGGTCTTTTTTTGTGCCGATATTTGGGGATACGCGTCATGATAATGCCTGATTAAATAGATAATTGCTGCAGAGGTTGCTATCATCTTTATCAATCACCATTGCCCAATTTTTGTTTTGATCTCAATGCTCATTAAGGATTGTCCATGTCTTCTACTCACCGCTCAAACCCTGAGATTAACCTACCCTTGCATGTGGCAAACGTAGTATGTGTCCGCGCAGGCAAAGCCATGCCCTTTACCCGTGATGAGATGAGCGCCATTGATAAAGCGCCCATTACAGCACCCGTCGCCGTCAATTTTATGGGATTGACCACTGACGAGCAAGCCGATCGCAAACATCATGGCGGCCCGCTCAAAGCCGTGCATCAACTGCCAATGGCCACTTATGAAAAAATCAATACAGAGTTTGACCTAAAAGTACGTATCGGTACGCTCGGAGAAAACCTCACCACTGAAACTGTTAATGGCTTGCCTGAGATGGATGAGTCTAACGTCTGTATTGGCGACGTTTATCAGTATGGCGACGACAAAATAAACGGTGAAGGTAGCGTGCAGCTGCGCATCGTCCAACCACGCCGCCCGTGCTACAAAATCAACGACCAAATCGGCCAATTTACCAAAGTGCCCAATATTGCAGCATGGGTCAGCAAGCAAGGTATCTCAGGCTGGTATTTTGAAGTAGTGCGTGATGGCATCATTAACGCGGATTTACCGGTCTATTTGGTAGAGCGTCCCTATCCGTTTGCCACGCTAGAGGCGCTATGGCAACTGGCTAATTCAAAAGAAAAACATGACGCTGAAGTGATTGAGCCTTGGCTAGCTATTGAGTGTTTGGAGGAGAGTTGGAAGTCTGTGCTTCGGAAAAAGATTTGAACAACTAAGAAAAAATATATCACTAAGCCATTTTAATGCACATTATATTTCGAAAATCAATATAGTATTTTAAGATCGAATTTTGTAAACTATTATCAATAATCCATATATTGTGCTTATAAGGTTCTTAAATACAATATATTGTAAACGCTCTCTTTATCTTAAAACGCAACTATAAAGTAGTTGCAAAACTCGTGTGCAGTTAGGTACTATATGTCTAAGTCAGAAAAACTTATAAAACGCTTTAGAACTGTTCCTACAGATTTCACATGGGATGAATTTGTTAAGCTGTTGTCTTTGCATGATTATCAGTTAGCGAAAGGTAGCGGTTCTAGAAGAAAGTTCATTAATAAAAGAACTGGCTTATCTATGAGTTTCCATGAACCTCATCCACAATCGATCATGAAGAGGTGCTATATACGTCAAGTTATTCAGCACTTTGATGATAATAAGGTATGGTCAAATAATGGCTAATAAACAATACTTCTCTTATAAAGGTTATACTGGTTCAATAGAGGTCAGTACAGAAGATTTATGCCTTTTTGGCAAAATTCAAATGATTCAAGACCTTGTTATGTACGATGGTGAAAATTTAGAAGAGTTAAAATTATCTTTTGAGTCTGCTGTCGATGAATATTTAGAGATGTGCGCAGAAGAAAATAAATGTCCTGATAAACCTTGTAGCGGTACCTTCAATGTTCGTATGTCAGAAAGTATGCATCGAAAAAGTATTCATGAATCTAATATTTTAGGTATTACTTTAAATAGTTTCATTTCCAAATGTGTGACAAACTATTTTGAAGAGAATACTCTAAAAGATAGTTATATATTTGTCGATAAAGATACGTTTATAGAACAATTCACTCATCCTAAAAGTTACTCTACAGTAGGTTCAGAAATTGATTTCGATTACGAATATTCAATTGAGCCTAAAACATTTACTGTTTCACAAGCCATACAGTAATAGAGGTAAAAGTTATGACTAAAGATAGCAATGCTAAAGCTTTATATACAATGACTGAGTTAACAGAACTTATTTTAAGAAATGAAGAAATTACTGAAGGACATTATTTAGCAGTTATAGTTCCAGATATAACGGGTGGACAGATAAAATCAAATACTGAAGACAAATCTACCCAAGGATTAATAATTGAATTTAATGCTATAAATCTAATAAAAGTAAACGAGAATACTGAAAATGCTGTTGATGCTAGTTGTTTAACATAATAGAAAGCTTGAAAAATTTTTAGTAAATAGAAGGTGAACTTTTTAGTTCACCTTTTTTGTATTTAATACATTATATGTTTCAGAAAAGAGCATGTCATGGCAAAAAACTTTACCGCTTTAGCATTAGCGACCTTCTTATCGCTACCTTTGATAGGCTGTATCACCACTCCCAAAGCGCAGATGGCGACGACCGAATCCTTCGTTATCGATAGCGACACTTATCAATCGACTGGCAAAAGCCAGCGCATCAAAACCATCGTCCTACACTACACCGTCTCAGACAATGAGCGCTCGATAAAGACTTTGACCACAGGCAATGTCAGCGCGCACTATCTGGTCTTAGACAATGACGATGACAAAATCTATAACCTCGTACCTGAGAGCGAGCGCGCTTGGCATGCCGGCGACGGCGGTTTTGCCGGTCGAACGATCCTGAATGACACGTCTATCGGTATTGAGATCGTCAATAAAGGTATCAAACCTCAATATCGAAACGTCCTCAAAAATAGCGAGCTTGACTATCATCCCTACTCGCATTTCGTCGAATTTGATGAGCTACAAATCAAAAAAGTCGCGCAATTGGTGCAAGATATTGCGCAGCGGTATGACATCTCTCCCAAAAACATCATCGGTCACGCGGACCTTGCCCCCTCGCGCAAGATCGACCCCGGTGCGAAGTTCCCTTGGCAGCGATTGCATGATGATTACGGTATTGGCGCTTGGTATGATGAAGCCGATAAGCAAGAAATTATGAATCGGCGTACCTTGGTCGCGCCAAGCGTGCAGGAGATCAAGCAAGCTTTTCGCAAATACGGCTATCAAATCAATAATAGCGACGAGTGGGACAAGCCCAGCCGCGATGTCATCTATGCGTTTCAATTGCATTTCCGGCCGCTAAAGCCAACAGGCATCATGGATATCGAGACCTATGCGATATTGCAGGCGCTCAATATGAAGTATGCTAGTCGGGATGATTTTTATTGAAGCGATACAAATATAGGCAGTTTAAAAAGATAACTGGCGCGACTGGCATGAATTTTTCGCAGCCTCTGTCAGCGTAGACACAGCACACCAGAAAACTCATACCAGTCAAGCGTGATAACATAAGGTCTATGTTTTATTATCGGACATAACAACAATGAAAAAGGACATATTATGAGCACCCTATTTAGTGTCAATTTAAACAAACTCGCCTTAATCAGAAACTCTCGTGGCACAGATTATCCCAATCTGCTGTACTTTGTAAAAAAGCTGATTGATCTAGGAGTTAAAGGCTTTACCGTGCATCCGCGACCTGATGAACGTCATATCAGATACCAAGATGTCTATGATATCAGTGAGTATCTCAAAGATTATCAAGATATCGAATTTAATATCGAAGGCAATCCGAATGAACAATTTTTAAAACTCATTCGCGAGGTCAAACCGCATCAATGCACCCTCGTACCCGATAGTGAAGACCAGCTGACCTCTGACCACGGCTTTGATATTATCAAATATAGCGACATGCTGTCCAAACTCAGCCATGAGCTTGAAGGCTTTGGCACACGCTGCGCCGTATTTATCGACCCTGATATCGAGCAGATTAAAGCCGTCATCGCTAGCGATGTGCAAACGATAGAGATGTATACCGAAGAATGGGCGCGCGCCTACAATAATGGTAAGAACGATTGCAATATTGATTTCGACGAGGTCAAGCAACGCTTTAGCGATTGTATTACCCTCGCCAGTGATAACGGCATTCGCGTCAATGCTGGTCATGATTTGAATTTAGACAATTTAGCCGATTTGCTAAGCCTTGGTGATATCGCGGAGGTGTCGATTGGTCATGCCTTTACTATTGAATCGCTAGAGCAAGGCATGGATAACGTCGTGCGTCAGTATTTGCAGATTTGTGAATAGAACGTTTTGATAAAAGAGGTACGTTATGAGCTTACGTATTCACGCGCTGTTTCATACCGATTATGCGGATCTAAGCTTTATCAAACAGTGGGCACGCGC
This sequence comes from Psychrobacter sp. UBA2514, assembly GCF_002341255.1. Classification (NCBI taxonomy): domain Bacteria; kingdom Pseudomonadati; phylum Pseudomonadota; class Gammaproteobacteria; order Moraxellales; family Moraxellaceae; genus Psychrobacter; species Psychrobacter sp. UBA2514. The sequence continues at coordinate 36,902 of NZ_DDNS01000007.1, read as the reverse complement.
GCATAACCATCCGATCACCGTTAGTCGCTCCTACGATAACGACAATCTGCCAACGCTGGATAGCTTTGATTGGCTCATCGTGATGGGTGGGCCAATGAGCGTTCATGATGAGGATAAATATTCTTGGCTCATTAAAGAAAAGCGGCTGATAAAACAAGCCGTTGATGCCGGTAAAACAGTCATTGGCATTTGCTTAGGCGCGCAAATCATCGCGCATTGTTTGGGCGCTGAGGTGAAACCGTCTGGAATCAAAGAGATTGGCTGGTTACCGATGCAATTGACCGAAGCAGGTCAAGCGCATCCATTATTACAAGATCTACCCAAAGACTTTACGGTGTTTCACTGGCGCGGCGAAGGTTTTGACTGTCCCAAAGGCGCAAGCATTATTGCTGAGACGCAGGCTTGGGCAAATCAAGGCTTTATCTATCAAACGCCAAAACATAAAGCGCGTGGCACTTGGGTACTCGCTTGGCAATGTCACTTTGAAGTCACCAAAGAGAGCTTACCGAAGATGGTCTCCAATGGTAATACGGCTATTCAAAGTGGACTGAAAGACTATCCCGAAACGGTACAAGCACCGGATGAGATATTAGCGCTAGGCGATAAATATATCGAAGAAAATAACGCCAGACTTGCCACTATGTTTAATCGAATAGCATCGTCAGCAAATAAATAGTATAAGGAGTCAGTGATGAGTCATTCACAGCAAGATGAACAACAAAAACTTGAAGCGTATCTAGAAGCCAAGGCTAAAGAAGAGCAGGAAAATCAGCAACAACAAGAAAGTGAATCGCTGTCTGAATATGAGGCTTGTGTGCTTAGGGAGAGTGCTCGGGTAAAGGAGTTGATGGCTGAGGCTCAGAAGAAAACTAATCAGCGTTCAGAGAATGAATAGTTAGATGAAAATACATTTGAAATATTAATTGAAAGATAACTCCTTAACTTTTGAAAAGTCAGGACTATGTAATGAAAAGTCAAGAATACTTAGCACTTGAACAAATGATTGCTTCAGCAAATATAGAATCTGATAGAGGTTGTGCACTTATACTTTCGTCAAACTTAGAGAATAGACTAGGCAATTTTATAAAAAGACTGTGTATAAATTTACCGAAAGAGATAGAAAAGAAGTTATTTTCTGGAACAAGTAGTTTTTCTACATTTTCTTCTAGAATAGATATTTGCTATGCCCTAGGACACATCGGTGAAAAAGAATATCGTGATTTAAACTTAATTCGAAAAATTCGTAATGAGTTCGCGCATACCGAGGGTGAACTTACATTTGAATCTCATTCCATTAAGTCTCGTTGTTCTGAATTTAACTTGGTCAAGGAAGCCGAAACAGATCATCCTTCATTGGTGCACCATTTTTCTAAACCGAGAGACAAGTTTCAGATTCTAGTTTTCAGTTTATGTCTTACTATTTTAGATCGTAGTGAGAAGTTATCTAATAAAAGACCAATTACACCTACATCGAACTTTATACTTCCTAAAAACAATGCTAAGTAGTTGAAACCCCAAACACAAAAAAGGTGAGCATTACGCCCACCTTTTTTTATTACCTCAAACAATATTCTAAACTATCCTAACGCAACCAAGCCCGCGCGTTACGGAACATACGCATCCACGCGCCGTCCTCATCCCATTCTTCTGGTTTCCAGCTATGGTTATAGGCTTTTAGATTACGCTCAGGGTGCGGCATCATAATCGTGACGCGACCATCGGTGCTACACAGACCCGTGACACCGCCGAGCGAACCGTTTGGATTGAGCGGATACGTCTCAGTTGGATGACCTTGGCTATCGACATAACGCATCGCAAGCTGACCGTGTTTTGCCATACCGTCGATCTCGGTATTGTCCAGCGTGGCATAGCCTTCACCATGCGCCACCGCGATTGGCAAGATGCTGTCTTGCATGCCTTTGAACAAGATGGACTTGGTGCGCTCAACTTTGACGTTGACCGTACGCGCTTCAAATCGTGCCGACTCATTTGCGATAAAGCGTGGGAAGTTTTCTGCACCTGGAATGAGGTCTTTAAGCTGCGCCATCATCTGACAGCCGTTACAGACACCCAAGCTAAAGGTATCAGGACGGGCAAAGAAGCGCACAAACTGCATGCGTAGCTCGTCATGGAACAAGATAGAGTTCGCCCAGCCAGAGCCTGCGCCGAGGACGTCACCATAACTAAAGCCGCCGCAAGCGACCAGACCATCGAAATCACGTAGATTGACGCGACCACTCAGTAGATCGCTCATATGTACATCGACCGCTTCAAAGCCAGCTTGGGTAAAGCCTGCTGCCATTTCCGTCTGACCGTTGACACCTTGCTCGCGGAGGATTGCGACTCTTGGCTTGTCTTCACGACTGTTCAGATATGGCGTCTCGATCTTTTGATTGAGATCGAAGTTTGGCGCAGCGATAAGACCTTTATGATTAGTATCGGCAATCAAGTCATACTCTTGTTGCACGCATGCTGGATTATCACGGCGGCGCGCGATTTGATAACTGACTTGACTCCACTGCTGTTGCAGCTCGCTGCGGCTAAATCTAAGCGTTTTATCGCCTTGATGTAGCGGCGTTTGGATAATGAGGCTATCTTCCTCAGTGCTTTGTCCGACGAGGCTAAGCATATCGCTGACATTGTATTCGTCCGCTAGCGCCACTAAAGCGGCAACGTTCTCTGGCATGACTTGGATGACCGCGCCCAGCTCCTCACTGAACAGTTGACCGAGTAAGTTGTCATCATCTAATGACAGCTTGATACCTTGGCGGCTGGTGAACTGCATCTCTGCGATGGTCGCTAATAGACCGCCATCACCGATATCGTGATAAGCGCTGATGACGCCTTGCGCGTTGCCCGCTTGCACAAAGTTAAAGAAGTCGATCAAATCACTTGGCTGCTCTAGATCTGGGCAGTCGTTACCTAGTTGGCTAAGCGTTTGCGCAAGGATCGAACCGCCTAGACGCAATTTACCTTTAGATAGGTCAATACGGTAGAACGCGCTGTCACCATTGATTAGCTCAGGGGTTAGCGTTTTTGCGACGTCAACGACAGGAGCAAACGCAGTCACAACCAAACTCATTGGCGAGACGACTGATTTGTCAGCGCCCTCTTCATCAGTCCAGTTAGCACGCATAGATAGCGAGTCTTTACCAACAGGGATGGCGATACCGAGTGCTGGGCACAGCTCTTCACCGATTGCATGTACTGCATCGAATAGTGCCGCATCTTCTGCATCATCACCGCATGCTGCCATCCAGTTCGCTGACATGGTGATATCAGACAACTGAGCGATACGCGCGCCCGCGATGTTAGTAATCGCTTCGCCGACCGCTAGACGCGCAGAGGCTTTTGGATTGATAAGGGCAACAGGCGTACGCTCGCCGACACTCATGGCTTCACCAGTCATCGGCTGACCATCTAGCGCCACTAAGCCTGACGCCGTCACCGCACAATCTGATACAGGCACTTGATAGCGTCCCACATACTGATCACGCACGACCATACCGGTGATAGAACGGTCACCAATGCTAATCAAGAATGATTTGCTCGCCACGGTTGGGTGACGCAATACATCGGTAATTGACTCGGCTAGATTAACTTCACCAAGCTCTAATGCTGGTAACGTGCTATCAGTACGCTCAAAGCTACGCTGCATTTTTGGTGTACCGCCGAGTAGTACTTGCATCGGCATATCGACTGGTTGCTCAGCTAATAGCTCGTCATCAACGATGAGCTGACGGATATCCGTCGCCGCGCCCAAGATGGCATATGGACAGCGCTCACGGGCACAGATGGCATCGAACTGATCTTTGCTCTCTGGACGAATCGCCAGCACATAACGCTCTTGCGCCTCATTAGACCAGATGGCCATTGGCGACATGCCCGCTTCTAACGATGGGATCTTACGCAAGTTCAGATGCGCGCCCATTTCATGGTCGTTGACCAGCTCAGGCATGGCGTTTGACAGACCGCCCGCGCCCACATCATGGATCGAGACGATAGGGTTGTTGTCCGAATTGTCATTGCCGTCTTTGTCCGCGCCAGCTAAGGCCCAGCAGCGATCGATGACTTCTTGACAGCGACGCTCCATCTCAGCGTTATCGCGCTGGACTGAGGCAAAGTCCAAGCCTTCATCAAGCTCGCCACTATCGACCGATGAGGCCGCGCCGCCGCCCAGACCGATTTGCATCGCAGGGCCACCCAAGACGATAAGCAAATCACCTTTTTTAATCGCATTTTTTTCAATCAGATTGCGTTTGATATTGCCGTAACCACCTGCCAGCATGATGGGCTTATGATAGCCGCGCATCTCGCTACCGTCTTTTGCCGTAGATGTATCTAGCTGAAAGCTGCGGAAATAACCGCATAGGTTTGGACGACCAAACTCGTTTGAGAAGTTGGCGCTACCTAATGGGGCATCAAGCATAATCTCAAGGCTGGTTGCCATACGGTCTGGCGTACCATAGGCTTGCGTGCTCAGTTGGCCTGACTGCTCCCATTTCTCGGACAGCTCTGGGATATGCAAGTGTGACACATGGAATCCTGCTAGACCCGCTTTTGGCTTACCGCCACGACCTGTCGCACCTTCATCACGAATCTCACCGCCAGAACCCGTTGCTGCACCTGAATACGGAGCAATTGCCGTTGGGTGATTGTGCGTCTCAACCTTCATCAAGATATCGATGTCTTCTTGATGGAATCCATAAGGATGGATTGAATTGGCATCCATCGCATCCGTTGGGATAGGATAAAAACGCATACCATCAGATCCAGCCATCACAGCGGCGTTGTCTTTATAGGCTGATAAGATACCTTGTGGATTCGACTGATAGGTGTTTTTGATCATTTGGAATAGTGATTTTGGCTGCACCTCACCATCAACGGTCCACTGGGCATTAAAGATCTTATGACGGCAATGCTCTGAGTTCGCCTGTGCAAACATCATCAGCTCAACGTCCGTTGGATTGCGACCTAATTCATTGACATACGCATTCATCAGATAGTCGATATCTTCGCTGGATAACGCAAAACCGAACTCGGTATTGGCCGACTCTAGCGCTGACTGACCTTGTCCGATGACATCGATATGATTCAGTGAGGCTGGCGCTTGATCGTCAAACAATTTGCTGACATCGCTCAAGTCATAAACCAAGCTCTGAGTCATACGGTCAAACAATAACTGCTCAGCGGCAGCGGGTAGCTTGTTGTCAGCCGCTTCATTCTCAAGTGTTAGCGTGTAAACCACGACACGCTCAACACGGTTGATCTCGATTTCACAGTTATTGAATATATCGGTGGCTTTACTTGCCCATGGTGAGATGGTGCCAAAGCGCGGCGCAACGATCACTTGCAGTTGGTTGTCTTGTGGCGTGGTAAGCGCAATCGCTTCTTTGATCCCAAACAAGTCTAAGGATTTTTTGTGCTCATCACCGCTCAATTCGCGTGAGAGTACATACACTTGCTGAGTACTTATTTGACTAACATTTAGCTTGGTTTTTTGCTGGAACTGACTGATGAGTTGCTGCGTCTGAAAATCGGTAAGAAACGGTTGTCCGGCGATGGTCATCATAAAGGCATAATCCGTAAGATCAAGGCATCTCTGCCATGCTAAGTAAATGGTCTGGGTATTATAACAAGAAGACCTATAATAAGCAGGTTTAAACCAAGATAAATTGCTGATAACTGATACGGTGTCGCCGCTAACTACATGCTCAATAACACAATCAATCAATTCAATAATCCGCCCATGAGTGTTTAGCCCATGAATGTTTAGATAGCATTCACATACAGTGACGACACTCGGCGTCGCAATTTTTACCTAACCCTCATACTCCTTACAAACACTCACATCGCATTACTGGCCACCTATATAAATGTAGGACCGCTAATCGGTATTCTAGTTCCAGTTGTTAAGGCGATGTTTTTAAAAGATGAATTACATCTACCTTGAATAAAAATGATTACTACAAACAATTAACTTTCTAATCACTATAAAGAAAAGGAAATCCTCTATGAATAAGCAAGAACAAATCGACAAAATTCAAAACGTTATTAAAGATGTAAAATTTGCGATGTTAAGCACCGTCAATAGTAAAGGTGACGTACATGCGTGGCCAATGACAACCAGCGAAGCGAGTATCGGTGGTAAAGAAATTTGGTTCATCGGTGATAAAACCTCAGATGTGGTCAAAGACATTCAGAACAATCAAAAAATTGGTCTGTCTTATGCTTCTAAAGATGAAAAAGACTATGTCTCTGTCAGCGCCAATGCTGAGTTACCAACGGATAAAAACAAATTAGAAGAACTATGGTCACCAGTCTACAATGCATTTTTTGAACATGGTAAAGAAGATCCAAACGTACAGTTAATCAAGGTCGTTCCACATGGCGTTGAGTGCTGGTTAGGTGGCAGCTCTACTATCAATATGTTCAAAATGGCAGCAGCAGCCCTACAAGATGGCAAAACCGCCGAAGATATCGGTGAGCAGTTCGAAATATCGCTATAGTTTAGAAGCCATATATAACTTCATTTGGCTCAGATAAGCCTACGGTTACTGAGTCGCCCAAAACGTCAATATGCCTCGGTTTATTGGCGTTTTTTATTGCCTTATTTTTGGTAAGGTTATTTTTAGACAGTATTTTTTGATTGATAAATCATCTACTGAATAAAATCACGCAGATAATTACAAACTTTCACAGGGTATTACAGACCAGCTGTATCGTTCTATTAGGTGATATCGCTATATTGATAACTGTTAATAGGCGTCATTGACCACCTTATCAGTACTCTAGATCACTCTTACCGAATAATAATTTTTACTCCAAATTTTAAATAGTAAAGGATAACTACGATGAGCAAGCAACAACAAATGGACACCATCCAAGCCATGGTAAAAGACATCAAATATACGATGATGACCACGCGCACCAGTGAGAACCATCTTCACTCATGCCCCATGAATACCACCGAGACCAGTATTGGTGCCAAAGAAATTTGGTTTATCGGTCACAGCCCTTGTGAGACCATCGATAACATCAAAAACGATCCACAAGTCAATTTGGCCTATGTCAGCCAAGACAACAAACAATATCTGTCTATCACTGGTAAAGCGGAGCTGGTAGATGATAAAGACAAGTTAGATGAGCTGTGGTCGCCTATGTACAATGCGTATTTTGAAAAAGGCAAAGAGGACCCACGCGTTCAGCTAATCAAAGTCACCCCACATGGCGCTGAGTACTGGGCAAATGGTAATGCCATCACTAGTGCTGTCAAAATGGCGGCGGCGGCAGTGACAGATAATGCCATTGAAAAGAGCTTGGGTGAGAATTTTTCGATAGAGCTGTAATGCTTCAATCTTTAAAACAGTAAGAATAGACAAATAAAAAACGCCAGTCGCATGAGCCACTGGCGTTTTTTATGCAGGTTACGATTGTTTGTCTTACTATTAGCCGCTTTGCTTCAAATAAGGCCACGCAGCTTTGAGATAAATCATCATTGACCAAAGCGTCAATATCACCGCGGCGACCATCAGCGCATAACCGACCGTCTCAAGCGACTCCCAGTTTAATAACAGTACTGTAATCGCTATCATCTGAAAGGTCGTTTTTAATTTGCCCACATAGGACACAGCGACACTGGTTCGGTTGCCAAGCTCTGCCATCCACTCGCGCAATGCGGATACAGCGATCTCACGTGAGATGATGACGATCGCAGCGATTGCCATAATAATATTGGGATGCCATTGCACCAAAACGATCAAGGCCGCCGCCACCATCAGCTTGTCAGCAACTGGGTCCAAAAAGCGTCCAAACGCTGACATGACATTCAGCTTACGAGCAAAGTAACCATCTAGCCAATCGGTAATTGCTGCAATAATAAAGACGCTGGTTAATAATAAATGGCGCAATAGGCTATCGCTAAACTCACTCATCCCCACTCGCGCAATGACGTTGTCTGAGATTGCAGGCATACCGATGCCCATAGCAGGTGGCCAGTACGCAATCGCAACAAACAACGGAATCATCAAGATACGAGCAATCGTAAGATTGTTGGGCAAGTTAAAAATACTTTTAGTATTTTGCGAACTTGACGGCTCCTGCGTGTGCAAATGCGTGCTCTCAGTCATGGCAAACCCAGTGTAATATCGACATAATAATGGCAGATAGCTTAGCATTTTTCCGTCATGCCGTCATGCCATCTCTTTAATGATTGAATGATTCAAACTATCAACATCGAGTCATTCGTTTCATAATGATATAACCCATTGAAATCATTTGTATCTTTTATTAAAAGCATTATAAAATTCTTAAAAACAATCTGCTACCTAATGTAACGTCCTATTATGTATAGGGCTCGATAGTTGGTCACAGGCTGTTTACTTATCTGCGTCTTTCTTCTTACTTCCCAATGACAGAGTCTATGCTGTGATCGTGCAGCCGAGTATTTTTACAAAGTAATATACTGTAACCAAAATAACCAAATAGCAAGCAACTGAGTTATGATATCAACTGTCACAAAACACTTGTACACTTAAATATGTAAGCAAATATATGTACCCATTGTATTGGTTATTATTGCCCTAATAAATAACGGTATAGAAAGATAATAATGACAACAAGTCATGACCACGGAGTCTGTCGTCAATCTCCACAGCCCGTTTTCCTCAGCCCACAGCACCTCCTCTGTGGGCTTTTTTTTGCCTCGCTATTTATAACAGGTTCAAATCTCGATGCCTATCGCTATAAACACGTAAAAACCTCTCTAGCGATTGGCAGCCGATAGATTCAGCCAGCAATCAACTCATATAGATCGTGCCCTATAGACTGCCTCTACTGTCTGCCGAGCTACCTGATAGCAGCTTTCGATATTGCCGCGTGCGCACCAGTCACCACTGACCATCCACTGTCTGGTTTCATCGACTAAGATACCTAGCTCTTTAGTATCTGTATCTATTATAGTAGCCGCATAGCGCCAGCGATGACAATCTGTTTGGCTTGGAGCACTATCTTTGTCCCAGTTTAAGGCTTGCTGCGCTGCCATTAATAACGCGGCTTTGACTGTCTCCAAATCATCATCGACGTGGACTTGTGACCAGTCATTACGCGCATGAATGGTGATGCTTGGTAATAGCTCATCACGAGCGGGTTTATGATGTTCAATAAATATTCTATCGAGTACCTCACTATTTAAATAAGCAACATCCCACTGCGGTGCTGTTTGAGAGTTCAATGTTTCAGGTAATTCTTGGGTATTGTCCCAACCGAGCATCAACGTATAGCAGGCCTGCATCTGCGGCTGAGTGATGTTAACTTGCTGACTAAACCCACTGTCTGCCATCAGCTCTACTGCCTGACCGTTTGGTGCAGTACAAATGACCCAGTCAAACCAACCAAGACTATTCCCTGTCTCGTCAAATAGCTCAGTTTTTTTATTATTTGAGTGAATAGTATGCTCATCCAGCGGAGCCACACGCGTCTTAAACACTATGTTTGTGTGCCTGAGCCCAGCGGCCAACTCACGTCCCCAACTGCTCATTTTTGGTGTGCTGATATAGCGCGCATGCACGGTATCCCACTGCTCTTTACTTTGGATATCAGGCGATTGACCATTATCATTCGCGGGCGTGAGCTCGACCACGTTGGCACACCATGGCTGTAGCAGCCCAGTATCTAGCCAAGGGACGATAAACTGCTGAAAACTATCAGTCTTTGCCGTAAAGAACTGTGCACCAAATGCCCATTGCCAGTTTTTACCTGTGTCACTGTCGGTACGATAGCGCGTCGCTAACCGGCCAACACTACGCGACTTTTCAAAAATAGTGATTTGCGGTGTATTGGATAGATCGTGTGTCTGATTTGAGGCGCGTTCTAGTAGTGTCGCGGTTAGCAGTCCTGTCAGACCACCACCGATGATCGCGATTTTTGGTAAAGATTTATCCGTTGAGAGCAAAGTATGATCAGTCATAATGACAGGAAACCTTATCGAGTATTTATGAGTCGCTACCATCTATAAATGGCAAAACGATCTCTTATATGGCGGGCAACTAGTGGGTAGCAATGTTCATTGACCATTGATATTGAATCGTCAAAACGCCGCAATATCAATATCGTCTGCGTAAAAAAGCCATGCTATTCACAATAACATGGCTTTTATTTGACGTTGCTGAACGGATATCAAAGTTGAAATAGCACCGTTCGCGTGCCCGATAGACGGGCTAACGCAACTACTCTCCGCGGCTCGCTTTGACTTCTTCTACCAAATCATTGATCACTGAGCTGTCCGCCAGCGTAGATAAGTCGCCCAATCCGACATACTGACCTTCTGCCAGCTTACGCAAGATACGACGCATAATCTTTCCTGAGCGAGTCTTTGGTAGCGCATCCACCATATAAATAGCATCTAAGGTCGCAATCGGCCCAATCTCGGCACGCACATGACGTTTTAGCTCCGCTTTTAGATCGTCTGTTTTTTCTTCGCCAGACTTTAGAATGATAAAGGCACAGATACCTGTCCCGCGAATCTCATGCGGCATACCAACAATCGCGGCCTCGGCAGTAGCCGGATGAGCAACCAATGCACTCTCAATCTCTGCCGTACCCAAGCGATGCCCTGAGACGTTTAGCACGTCATCCACGCGGCCTGTGATCCAATAATGTCCGTCTTCATCACGCTGCGCACCATCACCTGTGAAGTAATAGCCGGGATAATCGCTAAAATAGGTTTTCAAAAAGCGCGGATGGTCATTGTAGATCGTACGCATTTGCCCAGGCCAACCAGTACTGATGACCAAATTACCTTCAGCAGCGCCTTCCATGATTGCGCCTTCAGCATTGACGACTTCAGGTTTAATACCATATAGTGGCGTCATCGCGGCACCCGGCTTAAGATCGACCGCTCCCGGAATCGGTGCCATCAAAATACCGCCTGTCTCCGTTTGCCACCACGTATCGACAATGGGACACTTGCTGTCACCAACGACATGATAGTACCAATCCCACGCTTCTGGGTTGATTGGCTCACCGACTGAACCTAGCAAACGCAGGCTTGAGCGATCTGACTCACGTACAAAGGCATCACCCTCTTTCATCATTGCTCGAATCGCCGTTGGGGCGGTGTATAAAATGGTCACGTCGTGCTTGTCGATGATGTGTCCGATACGTGCCCATGTTGGATACTCTGGCACCCCTTCAAAAATGACTGTCGTGGTGCCATTGGCGAGCGGTGCATATGTTGAGTAGGTATGACCTGTGATCCAGCCCACATCTGCGGTACACCAATAAACGTCATCTTCTTTGACATCAAAGACATCACGGAAGGTAGACAAGGCATAAGTGATATAACCCCCTGTGGTATGCACAACGCCTTTGGGTTTACCCGTTGAGCCAGAGGTATACAATAGGAATAATGGATCTTCGGCATTCATCACTTCAGGCTCACAGATTTCTGATTGCCCATCAACGAGATTGTGATACCAGACATCGCGGCGACCGCTCATCGGTATAGAGTTGCCTGTGCGGTGGACGACGATGACTTTTTCGACACTGTCTGTGCCATCCATCTCAAGAGCATGATCGACATTGGCTTTGAGCGGTGTATGTTTGCCGCCACGTAAACCTTCATCAGCCGTAATAACGACTTTTGAGCGACTGTCTATCAAACGATTGCCCAGACTCTCAGCAGAAAACCCACCAAATACCACTGAATGCACCGCACCAATACGCGCACATGCCAGCATCGAGACCATGGCTTCTGGTATCATTGGCATATACAACGTGACCCGATCGCCTTTGCCAACGCCAAGCTTGCGTAGCGAGTTGCCCAGACGACAGACTGCTTCATGTAATTCTTTAAAAGAAATAATCTTGTGTAGTGAAGGGTGATCCCCTTCCCAAATAATAGCTGGCTTGTATGGATCTTTTTCGAGGTGACGATCAAGACAGTTGACGGAGATATTCAGCTCACCATCTTCAAACCATTTAATACTGAAATCGTCTAAGTCATAATTGACATTGCTGACTTTGGTCGGTTTTTTTATCCAGTCGATCAGCTCAGCACGCTTCGCCCAAAACGCATCATTTGCTTCGGTTGATTCGATAGATTGATTGTAGTCTTCGAGATACTTTTCAGGGGTGGTATTGGCAGCAGCCATAAACTCGGCTGAGATTGGAAATGATTTCTGGGTCATAGTATGGTTCCTTTTTAATTATCATGACTTACACAGAAAATCGTATATAACGACTAACCATGCAGGCAATAAGAGTCATCTTCCATAATGCGTGACACTCAGCGATAGTTTGACAAATAAGCGTGTCGGTTGCAAGACATCATCAGCCAATCATAACAATTTCGCTGTACATCTGTATACTTGGTGATTGATAGCAGCGGTTATTGAAGAGTTATTAGTAAGGATTATTGCAACATCGCAATCAAGAGTGCTCTTGATATGCAGATGCCATGTCACAGCTCATCGGATATCACATTTAATCCTTGTAACCTCAAATGAAATATGGACAATAGCTACCCTACCGATACTGCTTTAGACAACACCGCCGATCTGTATTATTAACACATACAATTGGTTTTGTTATCACCTTTTTTTAAATGATTGTTTTACGAGACCACAATGACTAATCACCGCAATGCACAACCCTCTACTCACTATGACGTCATCATCGTCGGCGCTGGCGCTTCAGGATTATATTGTGCGCTCACCGCCGGTCGCCGTGGTCGTCGCGTTTTGGTCATAGATCACGCCAATAAAGCAGGCAAAAAGATTTTGATGTCAGGTGGTGGCCGCTGCAACTTTACCAATTACTTCGTCGAACCTGAGCATTTTATCGGTGCCAATCCTCACTTTTGTAAGTCGGCACTGAGTCGCTATCCAAGCTGGGAGTTTATCGGCATGGTAGAGGCGCATCAGATTCCCTACCATGAGCGTGAACACGGGCAGCTATTTTGTGATGATTCTGCCCAAGATATCCTCACTATGCTCCTTGATGAATGTACGGCTGTCGGTGTGCAAATCAAGCTCAATACCCAAATCAATCATGTACAGACGACTGACCATGATAAAGCAAAACGGTTTGAGCTAATAACCAGCAAAAAGCTTGGCAAAAAAGACGTCGCAAGCGAGAGTCAATCGTCACAGACGCGCTATCGTTGTGAGTCGTTAGTGGTAGCCACTGGTGGTTTGTCTATTCCAACGATGGGCGCAAGCGGCATTGGCTACGAGCTAGCGCAGCAGTTTGGGCATACCTTGATAGCAACCGATGCCAGTCTCGTACCATTTACCTTCACGGACAAAACAGGCGAGCTGATTCGTAGCTTAGCAGGCATCAGCCTACCAGTCATTGCCAGTAACGAGCGTATCTCTTTTAAACTGCCTGTACTGTTTACCCATCGCGGGCTCTCTGGCCCTGCCATGCTCCAGCTATCGAACTATTGGCACAGTGGTGAGACGATCAGCATTAACCTACTGCCCGATGTAGATGTCACCGATATTTTACTCACCCGCAAAAAGTCACACCCACGCCAACTGATCCGTACTGTATTGGCAGAAAACACAGACAACGCACTACCCAAAAAACTATTGGCAGCACTACAGACCCAGCTTTGGGACGATATCAAAGATACTGAGCTTGCCAATATCAAAGATGAGCGACTGAGTGAGCTTGGCGCTACCCTCAACGGCTGGCAGCTCAAGCCGTCTGGTACTGAAGGCTATCGCACGGCCGAGGTCACCCGCGGCGGCGTAAAAACCGATGAGGTATCCTCAAAGACCATGCAAAGCAATCTACAAGAGGGCTTGTATTTCATCGGCGAAGTGCTCGATGTAACAGGCTGGCTTGGTGGTTATAACTTCCAATGGGCTTGGGCCAGTGGCTTTGTGAGTGGCGAGGTCGTTTAAGAAGCAGTCGCATTTGATAGCTTAAAATAAACACGACATAAGTTCATTTTATTATGAAATTGCGGTATAATATTAACTAATATGACTTATGCTAGATAAAATCATGAGGTAATCCATGCGTCCAATCAAACAGATTCATGGTGATAAAGCACCACATTGGGTCGGTGACGGATTCTTTGTGAAAACATTGATCAATTATGTCGATGACCAACCAGACTTCAATTACAGTCATACCGATCCATTTTTACTATTTGATTATGGCGAGCCGACGACATTTGCACCAAATCCTGATTATCAGACGCAGCCACATGGCATTGGCAAACACCCTCATAAAGGTTTTGAGACCGTCACCCTCGCGTACTCAGGTGAAATCAGTCATGCTGACTCTATCGGTGGACGCGGGGATATTTTGGAAGGCGATGTGCAATGGATGACCGCTGGTCGCGGCATTCTACACGAAGAGTTCCATTCTGAGGCGTTTGGGCAGCGCGGTGGTGTGTTTAGTATGGTGCAAATGTGGGTCAATCTGCCAAGCGCGCACAAGCTGACTGATCCTAAATATCAATTTATCAAACGTGCTGAGATGCCTATCATAGAATTGGTGGACAGTCGCGATGCCGACTCTCAAGATAATCTTACTAAAGATGCTGTTGCTCAAAGCGCTGACAAACAAACGGTCATCGGTCAAGTTGCCATCATTGCAGGTGACTGGCATGGCGTCACAGGTAATGCGGTAACCTTTACGCCCATTAACCTATGGGATATCGCGCTGCATACCGCAGGCACAACGATACTCGAAGTACCTAGCACGCACAATACCCTGCTTCTCGTACAAGAAGGCCGAGTACTGGTCAATGGCACATCTATCAGTGCAGGCAATCTGATTCAGTTTGCAGCGCCGATTGAACCATCTGTAGATTCTCAACCTGTACCTTTATCTGATGCTGCTACCGATACTATTGAGCTCACCTATTCTACCGATAACGATGAACACACTCCTGCCAAACTACTGTTGTTAAGTGGTGAACCTATCGGTGAGCCTATCGCAGGTCACGGCCCCTTTGTAATGAATACCCAAGATGAGCTACGACAAACGTTCCGTGATTATCAAACAGGCAATTTTGGTACATAATGAAAATAGAAGCACAAAAAAGCCCTCTGACTACCGATAGTCAGAGGGCTTTTATGAAGCATAATTTAGCTATTTAGTCAGCAGAACCGACAAATAAACTATTGCGCCTGATCCATAAACGGATAATCAGTGTAGCCAACCGTGCTGCCACCATAGAAGCTCTCTGGATGCTGCTCGTTGAGCGGTGCACCCTCTTGAATACGTTCAGCGAGATCAGGATTGGCAAGATAATCACGACCGAATGCTACTGCGTCGATATAACCTGCCTTGATATTTTTTTCTGCTTTGTCCGCATCATAGCCTCCCGCCGCGATGATGGTCTGATCGAACGCATCACGGACACGCTGACGGAACTCATCGCTATACGGCGTACCCCCTGCCCAGTCTGGCTCTGACAGATGCAAATACATTAGACCACGCTTGTTGATTTGCTCAATCAGCCAAATGTTATCGTCTTCTTCGTAGCCTCCCTCAACATTGTTGAACGTGCCAAGTGGTGAAATACGAATACCCACGTGATCAGCATCCCATGCCTCTGCGCAAGCATCAATCACGTCCAAGGTCAGACGCGCGCGGTTTTCGCGGCTGCCACCGTACTCATCGTCACGCTGATTGGTATGCTTGGCCCAAAACTGATGCAGCAAATAACCATGCGCGCCATGAATCTCAATACCATCAAACCCCGCTTCCTGCGCGCACTTGGTTGCATGTGCAAAGTCAGTAACCACTTGCTGAATCTCATCAAGACTGGCTGGGCGCGGCGGCGTGGCATCCGCGCGAATGGCTTGGTTGTCACTATCACGCAATGAGGTACGGATACCTACATCGACATCTGAGGCTGAAATTGGCGCACGGCGCTCAGGTTGTACGCTTTCATGTGAGACAAGTCCTGTGTGCCATAGCTGGACGACAATCTTGCCACCTTTGGCATGGACATTGTCAACGATGGCTTTCCATGCAGTGACTTGATCTTGAGTATGTAGCCCTGGTGCGCCTGCATAGCCTTTTGCTTGAAACGATACTTGCGTCGCTTCAGTGATGACAAGGCCCGCCCCTGCACGCTGCGAGTAGTACTCTGCTGCCCATGTGATAGGGACATCGCCTGGCTCAACGGCACGCAGACGTGTCAGTGGAGCCATCATAATGCGGTTTTTTAGCGTTTGTGTGCCCATTTTTACAGGCTCAAATAAAATATCGTGTGCCATAATCTGTCCTATTGGTTATTGTCGCTATTTATGATCTTTAGTTATAGCAACCATCATTCATACTGATTATTATCGAATGCTGTTTAGAAAAACTTATAATATCATTAGTAAATCTACGTTTAGCGCCTACATTTATAGGGGATAGATTTCATTATTCCAAGCAATATTTACAAACAGATACAGTAATATTCACCTATACAAATATTCATATTTATTTACTACGAAGACTGTTTACTAAGCCTTAAATACTGTTCGTCTGAGTCTTGTCTTTTGGCTTTAGCATTTTCTTAATTGACAGCTCTAGTGACAAATACGTGCCGATCAATATCACAATCGAACCAATGATGGCTTGTATATTTAGCGCTTCGCCAAGCAATAGATAGCCCAAAATAATCGCAAAAATTGGAATGACTAACGTGATACTCGTGGCACGCGTTGGCCCAATATTTTTGATCAACTGATTCATAAAAATAAGGGCAATGGCGGTCGAAAATACGCCGATACATATTACAGACACCCATGCCTTTATGCTGATCGCTTTGCCATAAGGAAACTCTGTAAAAACCACCGGCAGCATGATGAGGCTACCAATAATCAGTGAGCCTGCCGTGATCGCAACTGGCGAGACATCGTATAAGTAGTTTTTGGTGATGTTTGCGCCAAGCGCGTAACCCACACAAGCGAATAGCGCGTAGCCCATCGGTAATAATCCCTCGACCAAGCCTTTGCCCTGATCGCCACCACCAAATAAGCTTTCGCTCATCAATATAATCACCCCGACTACCCCAATCACCAATCCAAGCGCTTGTTTTTTGGACAGTCTGTCTTTAAAGAAGACGCGAGCGATAAAGCCGCTCATCATCGGTACGGAAGCGTTTAGTACGGCGAGTACCCCTGCATTCACTGACTGCGCAGAAAAAGAAAACAACACAAATGGCAACGCTGCCGAAAATATGCCGACGAGCGATAGCATTTTCCAGTGCTGTTTGATACCGTCTCTGTTTTTCTTTTTTAGCAGTACAAATACGAGCATGACCAGTCCGGCAAATATCACCCGCAGACTGGCAAAAGCCAATGACCCAAACTCAGGCACGCCAACTCGATAAAACACAAAGGAGAGCGACCACATAAAAGAGAGCGTCACAAAGATGATGAGGTCACGGTTGGTCATTAGGTAATCCTATTAAGTGCTTAGACTGCATTTGCCAACTCGTGTCGGTCATAACCGTCTGATATGTGGTGGAGGCTAACGTGCTAATAAGGCACTATGATGGTAAATCTATAACCACCTTGTATATTGCTTTTTATAGGTGTTATCGCGCATTCTTATGGATTAACCTGTCTTACTTAAAGTCATTTCACGATGTCTAGCTTTTCTATATCTTAGATAACTGGGTAAAATACTTTATCGAGCGAAAAGCCAGTAGACGCTGCTACCCTACAATTTTTCTACTTTAGCCTATTTCAGCGCTTTATTATTTATATACTGGCAAACTCCAAAGTCACTCTTGAGTCATTACCCTCATCAGTATGTATAAGAATAGAACCTATCTTGATATCGAAGCTTTCTAACAATAAGACTCATCGATAGACAATCTTAATAATATCAAAGTATAAGCAATGCCATCTAATCAGTAGGAGGTTTCCTTAAAAATATAATAATTGATATTTGTTTGCTAATTTTTTACTATCTATTTACTATCTAAGAGGTATTGGCTCGTATCTGGCGATACAAAAATAGATGACAAATTACACAAAAAGCTAAACTGTCAGTATGAGGGCGCTGAAGGTGCAGCGATGAGTTATAGCTTTAGGCAGGTCTCTTATAACCTGCCAGGACTTGGCAAAATGGCCACATCTAATCAAGCAAACTACAATGACCGTAATGAGATCACTGGATGGACGACCACCGTCAATGATGAGCCAGCCATTATCAGATATCGTTTGCCAAGCAATCAGCGTATCGTCAGTGATGCCTATGCGCAGTCTGGCAAAGCGGTGATGCAGTGTTATCTTAGTACCAAGTCGCAGTGGGAGATTTGTGCTGAATAGAGTGAGATATTATTGAGATTTAATACATCATAAAGCTGAGCTTATTGCTCAGCTTTTCCACTACTAGCAGCAAGACTTAATACTTTTTACGTTATAGTATTGCTTACATATTCCATCGAATTACTCTCCCTACCACTCTATCATTGAACCCCAATCTTTTATCAGTAAGAATATCAGTATCTATTTGTAGCACTTCCCTATAAAAACGATTAAAAAAGGATCCATCATGAAACTGCGCATCTTAAAGTCTGCGGTGACCAATCCTTGGTTCAATCTTGCCACCGAGGATTGGATATTTAATACGCTCAATCCCGACTCGCACACGCTTTTCTTATGGCGCAACTCTGAGACCGTGGTCATTGGTCGCTCACAAAATCCATGGGTAGAATGCAAGACGGATAAGATGGCAGCAGACGATGTCTTTTTGGCGCGGCGTCAAAGTGGCGGCGGTGCGGTATTTCATGACTTGGGCAATACCAATTTTACTTTTTTATCCCCAAAACACGCGTACGACCAAACGGCCAACTTTACCATTATCATCAATGCGCTAAAAAAGCTGGGTATCGATGCTGAGCAGTCTGGTCGTAATGATATGCAAGTGGGCGATCGAAAAATATCAGGCAGCGCCTTCAAACACGCCGCCGATCGCAGCTTTCATCACGGGACACTACTAGTCAATGCCAACATGCAAAAGCTTGGCGACTATCTCAATCCGCATCCCTTAAAGCTCAAAGCAAAAGGCATCAAATCGGTACGTGCGCGCGTGGCAAACTTGGTAGAGTTCAATGATGCCATCAATCATGAAACCTTGTCTGAGGCGATTATCGAGGCGTTTTGTGAGTATTACGGAGAGACTGCGCCAGTTGAACAGTTGGATGAAGCCAGCCTTGCCAAGCAGCCGGCGCTAAACGCTTACTATCAGCAGATGGCTGACTGGGATTGGCGCTTTGGCAAGACGCCTGAGTTTAGCCATCATATCGAGACGCGCTTTGATTGGGGCATGATGGATGTGCATTTGGATATCAAGCAAGCTGTGATTACGGAGGTTGTTATCTTCTCTGATGCGTTAAATATTGAGCTGATTGATTTGCTCAAAGAGACATTGACTGGTGTGAAATATAATAAGCATGAGATTAATGCCAAGCTTGCTGAGCTGGGCAAAGCACATCCTGAATTGGCAGCACAGATAGACGATGTATCTGAGTGGCTGACTAGTGAGATGGAAGGTTACTAATTTATGATTAAAAGTGTATAGTTTAATTTTTTATCACATAGAAGTCAGAAATGTTAGGTTTAAATCTTGAATCTTTAGACAGTTTATGGCCAATCGCAATTATCATGGCAACATTGAAAATACTTTTTGAGATAGGAAAGGTATGTAAATCTTACCAAGAGAATAGATACTATAGCTTGGATAAGCTCAAAGAAGCTTTTGAAACAGAAAAAGTTGATAACAAACTCAGAGAACAGTTAGTTACTACCTATGAAAGAGAGGTGTTCCACAAGATTTATAAATTAAATATAAGTAAATATTATCGTAGAAAAATTATTGATATCTCCAACAATTCTTGCGATATTGAGTTATCGACTTTTAGAAAAGCAAATAACTATATTACTTACGAAAATGAAAATATCTGCTTAATTTATAGATATTCATACCCTATATTAAAAACACTAAATAAAATATATTCTTATTTTTACTATATGCTCTCGGTTTTTTTCATTGTAGGTTTTCTATCTTATTTCTTAGAATATGAGTACTTATCAAAAATCTATGTCTCTGTAGACAATCAGTATGTATTACTGTTTTTAGGGCTTTATTTTCTTTTGGGATCGTTTTTCAGTATAAAAAAGGAAGTCTCTCTGGAAGCAGTAATAGTATTGAAAAAACATGCTGACATACATCGAAGTGATATCAATATCATACATAAAGAATTAATATATGACAAAATAGTAAAAAAAATACTTAATATCCCTTAATCAAGCTAGATAAAGAATCATTAATAATTTCAAGAATTAGTTTCTTTAGCAAATTAATGTACTTAAGCAAAGGCTGTTCTCAAGAAAAACAGCCTTTGTCAAAACATTCATTTTTTCAAATATAGATTATTTGAAAAGTCTAAATAATCCTTAAATCCCTGCCGCAACCTCAGCCCCATCACGAATCGCACGTTTGGCATCTAGCTCAGCGGCAAGCTTAGCACCGCCAATAAGATGATATTGCGCGTCTGGCGCATCGCCAACGTTTGGCATCAGACTGGCGACGGACTCTTGACCGGCACAGACGACGACGCTATCGACACGGAGTAGCTGGCTTTGACCTTGAGAGTTGGTGACCCAAATACCTTCGTTGGTGATTTTGTCGTACTGCACGCCAGCGACTTGGATGACGCCATGCGATTTGATATGCGCGCGATGTACCCAGCCTGAGGTTTTGTTCAGACCACTACCCAAACGGCCTTTGCTACGCTGCATCAGATAGACTTGGCGAATGGGCTTAATCGCTTTAGGTCTGACCAGTCCGCCATCACTTTGATAATCGGTATCGTTGGTCACGCCCCATTCCTCGCGCCACTCACTGATGGACTGCGGCTCAGGGCGATAGTCTGGATCTTTGAGACCTTCAGGGCCGATTTCATCCAGCGATTGTCCGTGATTGGCGGTCAGATACTCACTGACATCGAAACCAATACCGCCCGCACCGATGACCGCCACGGTGTTGCCCACGGCTTTTTCACCAGAGAGCAATTCTGCGTAGCTGATCACTTGTGGCAGATCAGCTCCTTCAAGCTTACCTGCGAGACTTCTAGGTACAACGCCAGTGGCGACGATAACATGATGGAACTTGGCTTTTTCCAGCATGTCTTTATCCACAAAGGTATTGAGTTTAATCTCGACGCCTAAGTGCTCAAGCTCGTTGATATAGTAGCGAACAGTCTCAAAGAACTCTTCTTTACCCGGGATGACTTTGGCGTAGTTGAACTGTCCACCCAACACATCTTTGGCTTCAAACAAGGTCACTTCATGACCACGTAAGGCGGCGACATGAGCGGCTGACATACCAGCGACCCCGCCACCGATAACGGCGACTTTTTTCGGTTTCTTGGTTTTTTTGTACACCAGCTCTGTCTCATAACAGGCTTGTGGATTGACCAAACAAGTCGAGCGTTTGTTTTCAAACGTATGATCGAGACACGCTTGGTTACAGGCGATACAGGTATTGATACGATCTGTCTGACCGTTTTTGGCTTTGTTGACCCAGTTTGCATCCGCCAAGAATGGACGCGCCATTTGAATCACATCTGCCTGACCATCAGCGATGATTTTTTCTGCGGTATCTGGCATGTTGATACGGTTGGCCGCCATCATCGGGATGCTGATGTGTTTTTTGATCTCAGCGGTGAAATCAACGAAAGCGGCGCGTGGTACGCTGGTGACGATCGTCGGGACACGCGCTTCATGCCAGCCGATGCCCGTATTCATGATCGTCACGCCCGCTTCTTCTAGCGCTTTTGCCACGGTGATGACTTCATCCATGACGTTGCCATCTTTGACCAAATCAATCACTGACAAGCGGAATAGGATAATAAAATCTTCACCCACGGCTTCGCGAACAGCTTTGACCACATCGACGGCAAACTTCATCCGGCCATTGATATCGCCGCCGTATTGATCACTACGCTGATTGACGTGGCGCGATAAAAACTGATTGAGTAAGTAGCCCTCAGAGCCCATGATTTCGACACCGTCATAGCCTGCTTGTTTGGCAAGACGCGCTGAACGAGCATAGTCTTTGACTGTCTGCTCGATATTTTTTATGCTCATCTTGCGCGGTTTAAACGGCGAGATTGGGGATTTGATTGGGCTGGAGGATACCGCAAACGGATGATAGCCATAGCGACCACTGTGCAATATCTGCATGATGATTTTGCTGTCATGCTTATGCACAGCACGAGTGACGCGTTGGTGATTGATGACGTCAGCTTTGGTATTCATCGTACCGCCAGCAGGCAACAACCAACCTTCGCGATTGGGTGAGATGCCGCCTGTGATCATCATTGCCACGCCGCCTTTGGCACGTTCTGCAAAATACGCCGCCAGCTTACCGTAGTTATAGAAACGGTCTTCAAGCCCTGTATGCATAGAGCCCATGACCAAGCGGTTTTTTAGCGTGGTAAAACCCAAATCTAATGGCTCAAATAAATGTGGATAATATTCATTAGTGCTGGCGGAATCGATCGTATTGGCAGAACGGCTGGCGGTCATATCATTTTCCTTATGAATGTTTTTTGAGACGGCTTCTTAAAAATGGCTTTGTAGAAATCGTGGTGCTACGGGATTTAGCGTTACTGGTATCGTAACACACCGCTATTATCACTAGCTATGCAGACAAACGACTGATGAGTGAGCACTATTTAGCGACGATCAGAATATGATCGTGAAGTGTGCCAATTATCACACGGGCTGGTGGCGTATCGTTAGGTTATTACGATAAAACCCGCTCCAGTGTTGACAATGTTTTTTTATAATCAGACAACTATTTTATCACTTCCTCCTCACCGCCCATTAGACTAATCGATAAACATCGACTATTCTAATCTAACACCTTTCTATGTTAAATTACGGTGCTGCGTTACCCTATTGACGCGTTATAAAAATACGATAAAGGATTATCATCATGACAGATTTTCATACCGGCCTCGGCAAAAACGCTGCCAATTATCAACCGCTCACCCCTATTGATTTTATTATCCGTAGCGCTCAGGTTTATCCCGATAAGACTGCGATCATTTATGATGACCTTGCACACAACAATCTCACTCAGACATGGCAACATACTTATACGCGCTGCCGTCAATTGGCGGATGGCTTACGCAAATTGGGTATCGATAAAAACGATACGGTCGCCGTCATGCTACCAAACACGCCAGCGATGGTCGAATGCGCCTTTGGCGTACCCATGTCAGGCGGCGTACTCTGCACGTTGAACACGCGCCTTGATATCAACGCCCTGACCTTTTGTTTGCAGCATTCAGAGGCCAAGGTGCTGATCTTGGATAGCGAGTTTGCGGAGCACGCTGAGATCATCGATGAGACCTTCCCAAACCTCATTGTCATTCATGCGACCGATCATGCTATCGATGTCGAGCCGTTTGGACAGATGAACTATGAAGCATTGGTTGCCAGTTCAGACAGCTTGGATAATTGGGAGATGCCAGCGGATGAATGGGATGCCATTGCCCTGAACTACACCTCTGGCACAACAGGCAAACCAAAAGGCGTCGTTTATCATCATCGCGGTGCTACGCTCAATGCGGTGTCGAATATTTTGGATTGGGATATGCCAAAGCATCCGACCTACTTGTGGACGTTGCCGCTGTTCCATTGTAACGGTTGGTGCTTCCCGTGGAGCATCGCTGAGCGCGCTGGGGTCAATGTCTGCTTGCGTAAGATTGATGCGGATTTGATATTGCAGCTGATTGCCAAGCATCAAGTGACCCATTACTGCTCTGCGCCCGTCGTCCATAATATGATTGCAGGCGGCAAACCTGAGTATAAGGAAGCCATTACGCATACCGTCAAAGGCTGGGTCGCTGGGGCACCGCCATCTGAAACCATGCTGGCAGCAATGGAAGAGATGGGCTTTGATATCTCTCACGTCTACGGTCTCACTGAGGTCTATGGGCCAGTGACCGTTTGCGCTGAGCAAGAAGAATGGAGTGATCTTGATGTCGCCACCCGCGCCCAAAAAAAATCACGTCAAGGCGTGACCTCACACTTAATGACAGGGTTTGAGGTATTTAAACAAGGCACGACTGAGCCAGTCGCCGCCGATGGCGAAGAGATGGGTGAGCTGGCACTACGTGGCAATATGGTGATGAAAGGCTATCTAAAAAGCCGCAAAGCCACTGAAGAAGCATTCACTGATGGCTGGTTCCGCACGGGGGATTTGGGTGTCAAATACCCTGATGGCTATATCAAAATCATGGACAGGCTCAAAGACATTATCATCTCAGGCGGTGAGAACATCTCTAGTATCGAGGTCGAAAATGTCTTATACAAGCTCCCTGCGATTGAGAGCTGTGCGGTCGTCGCCGCGCCACATGATAAATGGGGCGAAGTGCCCGTCGCCTTTATCGAGATTCATGAGGGCAGCACCTTGCAACGCGATGCGGTAATGGCGCATTGTAGTCAGCACTTAGCAGGTTTTAAAGTGCCAAAATATATCGTCTTTGCCGAAATCCCAAAGACCAGTACGGGTAAAGTACAAAAGTTTGAGCTACGCCAAGCAGCCAAATCGTTGGCGCACGAAACGTCAAAAGTCACTGCGAGTGCTAAGTGATCTGACAATACATTAAATCCTGTCATCAACTAACATTCATAAAAAAGGTCAATCACATATACGTGGCTGACCTTTTTTCGAGTGCTAGCCTATTTATACTATAGTTGGTTCAATATAATTTGGAGACAAGGAAGCCAAGTAAAGGTACTACAAATAGTAGACTAAGCGAGGCTGACACCGTATCCAATTTATAGAGAACTAACTATATCAGCCAATTTTTGGCTCAAACCACTGATAGACCAGCATCCCTATGATCATCGCAGGGATAAACACATACGCTTGCCACTGACCCGTCCCGAGCAAGACGATGCCTGGCCCCGGACAAATACCGACCAGCCCCCAGCCGATACCAAACAACATGGCTCCGATAATCAATTGTTTGGTGATGACGGTTTTGCTTGGCATATCAATGGGCGTGCCAATCCAGCTATTCTCTTGACGCTTGGCCAATAGTACGCCAAAAAATGCAAGGAACAAACCACCACCCATCACCAGTGCAAGGGAGATATCCCATGCGCCAAACACATCTAAGAACCCTTGCACCTTTTCAGGGTCTGTCATACCTGACACCAGCAGCCCAAACCCAAACAATAACCCTGCCAGCAATCCGATTATATTTTTTAGCATCGTCGTCTCTCGCTATTATTATCTTCTATTAACTATCATATGTCGTGCGTGCTTTAGTCCTACTAGCAATCTCATAGCAATCTGCCATTGAGCATTTACAGTAGCCCTAGGACATGACGACCGATATACACGGTCACAATACCCAACAGCATAAAGGTGACGGTCGCGGCCAGTGAGCGTGGAGACAGACGTGCATTACCACAAATACCATGCCCACTGGTACAGCCTGAGCCAAGACGCGTGCCAAAGCCCACCAATAGCCCTGCGGCAATCAACAGTGGCAAAGAAGTGCTAATCTCTACGTTAGGTAGCGGTCTTGCCAGCCTGTACAGCACGGGCGATATGACCAAACCCAGTATAAACAGCACCTGCCACATCTCTACACGCTTGGGTTTTAGTAAGCTTGAAAAAATGCCACTGATACCGGCTATACGCCCGATACCGAGCAGCAAAATAACCGTCGCCACCCCTAGCATCAGACCACCGACTAAAGAGATCGGTGTAAATGCTTGCCAGTCTATTTGTATACTCATAACGGACTACCCATTTAGGTTTATTAAGTATTTGCTTAACGTTCTATTTATATAAATACATTATATTATAAAATATAATAAAAGGGTAAAAAAATACTGAGCACGTATGATGATAATAACGGCTCAGTATTTTATGATGATAAAAGCGTCTTCAGAAGTACTTATAAAGTTAGCGGTATCATTTTAAAAGGTTTCTCAATCATAACTACTGGCTTAGTACTTCATCCAGTGCGGACTCAAAACGCGTGACCGTACCGTCGATATCGGTTAATTTATCCAAGCCAAACAGACCCAAACGGAACGTCTTGAAGCTGTCAGGTTCACCTACTTTTAAGGGTACACCAGCGGCGATTTGCACACCCGCTGCCGCAAAAGCGCTGCCTTTATGCATATCATCACGATCGGTATAAGACACAACAACGCCAGGCGCTTGAAAGCCTTTAGCCGCAACGCTCTCGATGCCTTTGGCTTCTAGTACTTCACGAATACGTTTGCCAAGCGTCCACTGCGCCTCACATAGCTTATCAAAACCAACCGCTTTGGCTTCATTCACCGCATCACGGAACTGGCGTAAGCTGTCTGTCGGCATCGTCGCATGGTAGGCATGACCGCCGTTTTCGTAAGCGCGCATGATATTTAGCCATTGCTTTAGATCAATACTAAAGCTATCAGACTCTGTGCTGTCTACTTTTTTGACCGCCGCCTCGCTTAGCATGACAAGACCAGCGCCTGGTGTACTGCTCCAACCTTTTTGCGGCGCGCTAATCAGCACATCGATACCCAAGTTTTTCATGTCTAACCAGACACAGCCTGACGCGATACAGTCGATAACCAACAATCCACCGACACTATGCACAGCCGCGCTCAACGCTTTGATATAATCATCTGACAAAATCATGCCAGACGAAGTCTCGACGTGCGGCGCAAATACCACTGCTGGCTGCTCTTCTTTGATTTTAGCTACCGCCGTGTCGATATCGACTGGTGCAAACGGCTTTGGTAACTCGCTATCATCTGCACGATTGGCTGTGAGCACGGTAGAGGATTTGGCAATTTTGCCTTTTTCTAAAATCTGCGTCCAACGATAGCTAAACCAACCATTACGAATGATGAGGCAATCTTCGTCATTTGCCAGTTGACGCGCGACCGCTTCCATACCATAAGTACCAGAACCCGGTACGATCACCACGGCATCCGCGTTGTAGACAGATTTTAGATCACTAGATAAGTCATTCATCACTTGCTGAAAGGCTTTTGACATATGGTTTAGCGCACGATCAGTGTAGACCACCGAATACTCTAATAAGCCGTTTGGATCGATATCTTGACGTAATGCAGGCATGGAACACTCCTAGTATATGATTAGATGATGACTGTTTCTTAATTTTTTGGACCTTATTTTTATACCATAATATGGGGATAGGAAATAATATAGATACTAATATCGTTAAGTACCATAGATGATTGGTATCAACCGAATACTCATATCGAACAAAAATGAAGAAGATATAGGATAGACAAGATAACCCTTTAACCCAGCGCTACTGTCTTTGATGATGAGGTCATGTGTTGTTTTGATATCAATGCTTCAGATTCATGATATGCAAACGCACTGATTCTAATACACATTAATGAGGGCTATAAACATGGGGCGAAACTATTTCTAGTCACGTTATAGTCACAACATGAGCGAGTCTCATCACCCTATGTCAAGCCAAACTGTCTTGACCCAAATCATCCATAAGATTTGATAGTAGCACTGATACTAGAGGTTGACAACGATACGCTCAGGCACTGATATGGCTTGCGTGATTAGAGTTTTATTGGTAAGTGTTCGTTGATCGACGCTGTGAGAACATTAGCGCCCGCGATGGGCATCCTGTAGCCCAGACACCACAAAATCTAGCAAATCGCTATCACCTTCGCGGGCCGCTTTACGCATGAGCTTGGATGGTGCGTGCGTCAGTGTTTGAGTCAGGCGCCGTGACAGCTCAATGAGAATGTCTTCTGGACTGTTATCTTCTTGTTGCAGCTTAGCAATGGACTCATGCAGTAGCTTATCTACTTGATTTTGAGTACAGGTACGATACTGCTGGATGTCTTTACCCACTTGACGAACTTGGAAGCGACGATCTATTTCAACGACCAATTGACTGACTAAAAGTTCCGCATCGACCGCCGCTTGCCGACGCTGCTCAATATTGCCAGCAATCACATGCTGCAAATCATCGACAGAATACAGATAGACATCATCCATGCGACTGATGGTTGAGTCAATATCACGTGGTACGGCCAAATCTATCATTAGCATTGGCTGATAACGGCGACGCTTAAGCGCTTGCATGGTCATGGTTTTATCAATCAATAAATCCATACTACCACTACAGCTGCTGACAATATCGGCGTCTGCCAGCACTTGCGGCAAATCTTGCAAGGGTCTGACGTCTATGCGGCGATTGGGACTACGCAGTTCAGCCGCCAATGCCTCAGCACGCTCAGGATTACGATTACAAATAATCACTCGCCCAACGCCAAGTCCTGCGATATGGGTGGCAACCAAGCGATTCATCTCACCTGCCGCGACGACCAATAGCGTACGACTCGGCAAGTCATCAAATATCTGCGTGACCAATTTGGCCGCCGCAAAACTCAGCGATACCGCTTGTGCACCCACTTGCGTCTCATTACGTACTCGTTTGGCAGCGGCAAATACTTGATCAACGATCCAACCGAGCTGATTGCTCAATACTTTTTGCTCTTGTGCCAAATGCACAGAGCGCTTGATTTGACCAAGTATTTGCGGCTCACCCAGTATCATAGAATCCAGCCCCGCTGCGACTCTTAGCCAGTGGGTCAATGCGTGCGTGTCGCGGTGCACATAGAGATAAGGATCGATATCTACGAGTGGCAGCTGTTTGAATTCAGCAAGCCACGTCTTAATCTTGAGGATATGAGCGCTGATCATGCTTGATGTGACATGAGCACTGCTACTAAAATCATTATGAGAGATGGCGTGATCTGTCTGCTCATTGACTGCCGAGCTTGATGAGTGTGAGTGGTGCGGGGTCAACGTATGGGGCACAAGCGCGTAGATCTCAGTTCGATTGCAAGTGGAGACAATCACACTGCCATCCGTGAAGGATTCTATTTGCTCAAGCGCGACATTCACATCGTCGCCCACCAGCGCCAAACGCTCTCGCAGAGCGACTGGTGCAGTTTTGTGATTGACCCCAATGACCACTAATCTCATTATCGATAGACCATAAACATGACGCCTAGCTGCTCACTCACGCTATCTTATTATTTTTAAAAGACAGTTTTTGACGACAGCGCTGAAAGGAAGACCCTAAAAACCGCTTATTATATCATTATTGCTGGCGTTAATTAACACTCACCCATCTATGATAGCGATATCTCTGTATTTGGTCGCAAATGTAACAAATCAACTACCGATATGATTGATAAAATCAATGGATGTGTTTTGGCAAATAGTCGCTAAGATCGCCATAAATCATTCGCTTAGTGTCGCCTAACTTGTTATATTTCCACAGTATTCTGATCAATATACCTATTTGTATAAAAGTCTTAGCAAGATAACTCATGCTTAAAACAAGTATCAGTCATAGCCTATCAATAGAATGATGATTGCTCAGATATAAGTAACACGGATGCTATTGTTTATACTGTTCATCCGCTCTTATAATATTTGTCATGGGTACTCTTTACCACTATTTGATTTGAAATGATTAAAATAAATTGCCTCAGCTATGTAGGTAAACCATGGGCGAACACGACTATCTATGATGTTTTTTGGATCATTATCTAGATCACAACCTCTTTATAACGAGCAATCTAGCCTCCGCGCTTTATTGCAGGTCGTTATCGATCGTTTGTGCCAGCGTTATAAGCTAGCGTTGTCATTGGCCGTCTGTTTATGCCTTGCCGTACCTGCACATGCCAGCCATGCTGATACAGAATTGGCCGCAAAAACGCCACCAGCATCAGTCATTACTAGCGATAACGGGGCAAATAATAATGCTACTTCTAGCACCTCTATCAGCACGACTGTTCATAAAAACAGCCAAATGACAGATAACGTAACCAACATTGATGGTCTAGCGCCAGCCAGCCTATGGCAGCCTGAACTCAACGAACCCAGTTTATATGCTCTATTAGATGCAGAGTTTGCTGCGGATCGTGATGACAAACAACGTGCGATTACGATCTATAAGCAACAATCTTTTAAAGAAGATGCCACAGCGGTATTTGAGAGGGCGCTAACTCTATCATTGCGTAATGAAAGGGTTGAGGATTCATTAGCCTTTGCGAAATCATGGCAAGACCAGAATCCTGATCATGTACCTGCTTGGTTTTATGTGGCGCATTTGGCACTACGAGCACACGACTATATCTTAGCTGGCGAGACCTTAAACCGCATCTTGCGTTACGATCCGCGTGCAGATTTGAGCGGAATCCTTATCGGTATTTATCCCAATAATGACGATGACAAACGCGAGCTGCTTGCCGCTTTGCAGCCACTAGATAGTGAGCAAAATGCTTCACTGTCCGTATTAAAAGCTGGTTTACTTTACCAATTTAATGAGCCCGAAATCGCTATCGTGCATATCAACCGTGCGCTAGAGCGCCAGCCTGATTATGTGCCTTTTATCACCCTAAAGGCTGACATCTTGCGCAAAATCGTCACCTCTGAAACTGTGGTCAACTATATAAGCCAAGCACGCTTGCGCAATCCTGATAGCAAAAGTTTGTACCTGTACGAGATTCGCTACTTATTAGACTTAAAACAAAGCGAGCAAGCTTGGAAACTATTGCTCGAAGCCCACAGCCGCTTTAACGACGATGCTGAGATTACCTTGTTAGCAGCACTAGTGAGCTTGGATATCGAAGAATATGCGAGTGCGGATGATCTACTCAATATGCTTGCCAAAAACCCCGCTTACCTTGACCAAGCTTATTACTATCTCGGTATCAGTGCTGAGCGCCAGCAGCAGTTTGATAAAGCCAAATACTATCTCAATGCCGTGATGCAAGAAGACTTAGTATTAGAAGCACGTCGAAAAGTGGTCGCATTTGAATTGCTCAATGACGACGTCGACGCTGCCATTGCTACTTTAGAAAAGCTACGCAAAGACTTTACGGTGTTCGCCCCTGACACCTTTGTGATGCAAGCCGATATTTTGTGGCAGCAAAATGAATCAGAAGAAGCCTTACGTCTATTGACGCGGGCCGCTCGTAAATACCCTGATAATGAGATGTTACTCTTTGCCCGTGTCCAACTGTTAGATGACAAAAGCGACTATGTCGTCAAACGTACACTTCTTAATCATTTGCAGGCGCTCGATCCTACCAATTTATCCTATCAGCTCAGTTATGCACAGTTGCTATTGGCCAACGAGCGTAGCTCTGAGCAAGGCTTGGCCTTGGCGACCGATATCATCCAAATTCGTTATGATGATCCGCGCTACGACAACGAGCTGCACTTGCAAGCGCTCAATGTACTGGCGGGTAATGCACTGGCCAAAGAAAACTATAAGCAAGTCATCGATTATCTGCAAACGCCTTACGATGTGCTCCCAACTCTGCGCTCAGGCACGCTATTACTGCGTGCTTATCAAGGTCTTGGCAATAACGAAAAAGTCGAAGCACTACTCGCAGACTTGCAACAGCGCTTCTCCTTTGGACAACACAATATCAATGACAGCATACAGCTATATTGATAGTGGTTTTTCAAAATAACTGTTGCGGCATGATGCCATTAGGCTTGACACGTCACAAAGCACTTATCAATTACAAGGGACGTATAAGAAGCTAACAGCCGTGCATAACCGAGCAACAAATAGCCCTTAAGCTAATATCTTTGTTAACCTGTCCATTTTCCCATTTTGAGAGCACATTATGTCAGCATCAACGATGTCTTATAAACCAAATAAACTGGCTTTGCTTACTGCGATAGCGACTACAATGGTGATTACCTCTGGCTGTCAGTCACTAAAAACAGCCAATGCGACCAATCAACCAACCACAATGCAAGCTCAAAACGCAAATCAGCCCAAAAAGCTAGAGAGCTTTAATATCACGGGTAAAATTGGGGTGACCACACCTGCTAATGACACCTCAGGTACCCAAGGCGGTAGTGCGTTTTATGCATGGGGACAAGAAAACGATCGTTTTGCTATTGAACTCATCGGCGCGCTTGGCATTGGTAAAACCAACATTGAGTACAATGGACAAACCGCGACACTAGTCAGTGAAAAGACAGGTACATTGACCGCTGATGACCCTGAGGAACTATTACAAAAAGCCACTGGCTGGCAAGCGCCTATCTCGCAAATGCCTTACTGGATTTCTGGTCGCCCCGCGCCTTCAGATAGCGCTCCGCAGCTAGATGCTCAAAACCGATTGATCAGCTCAGTCAATGGCGACTGGAGTGCCAGCTTTACTTATAAAGGGAATGACAAGCTCCCTAGTAAAATCAGCGCTGTACAACCACAGGGCAATAAAGTGGTGATGACGATTAATCACTAGTCCGTCATTACTAGGGTATCACCACTGAAAAATCAGCCCCTATTGCTCATTAACATAGTCGTTTATGACTGTACCTTATGATGAAAAAACATGATTGAAAACATAGCCGAAGCATCTGACTCTACTGTTACGCGTCTATCCCCTGCAAAAATCAATCTATTTTTGCATATTACAGGCAAGCGTGCTGACGGTTATCATAATTTGCAAACGGTGTTTCGCCTGCTTGATTGGGGCGATTATTTGCATTTTTCACTCATAGATGATGTTGTGATACAAACGGCTGATAATAAAGCAGATGCCAATACCCTCTGTCATCAGCTATTAGTATTAGCTGGTGCCGAGGCGATAACTGCCAATATAGAAGACAACTTAATCTTCAAAGCGGCGCGCGCATTGCTCGCTTTTGCCATACAGTCAGAGACTCTACCTAGGCAATTGGCACAAGTCACTGTCACGTTAGACAAGCATTTGCCCATGGGTGCAGGATTGGGCGGTGGCTCATCCAACGCCGCAACGACTATGCTGGTGCTCAATGAGCTTTGGCAGCTTAACGTTACTTGTGATGCGCTGATAAAAATCGGTGCAAAAGTAGGCGCAGACGTGCCAATCTTTATCTTTGGTCAAGATGCCATTGCCATGGGTATCGGTGAAGAATTAACTGCCATCAATTTACCTGACCAGCATTATTTAGTCTTAACGCCTGAGGCGCATGTCAATACTGCCAAACTATTCGCCCACCCCAAACTACAGCGAGATATCACTTCTCTGTCGATTGATACGATTAAAAATCAATCCAATGATTATGTTCAAAATTTGAATACGCCTTATCACAATGTGTTTACGCTAGTGGTAGCGAGCCTCGCTCCTGCGGTTGCAGAGGCTTTAGATTACTTAAAAGGGTTAGAATCGCAAGCACTGGGCATAGCACGCATGACTGGCTCTGGTAGCGCGGTGTTTTTACCCTTAGATGCGAGTATTGCCAGTGATAAAAAGCTATTGGCAAAGTGGATTGAAGGTACGCCTTGTTCAGGGTATGTGGTGGGGAGTTTGTAATGTGAATACTTTATATCTAAAAAAATGCTCAATAATAGGTACGGTTTTTGTTTGCTTATCATTAAGTCTAACTGGGTGTATATCGCTACCTAAGTCTTATGATGAACCTAATTCCAAGCGTTTGTCTGATAATGTAATTTTACCACCGCAGCTAGGAATTGCATTAAAAGATAACTCTCAGAATATATCTACTTCTGAGCAACACCGTAAAACCAGTTCACCTGCTGAACTATTTACTTACGCACCGGCTCTTTCAATGCGCGAAATCAATTTTGTTTTGAAAGGCAAATACGTTATAAAAGATAACTGCTTATACTTTGTTCAGAACGATGATAAGTATCTTAGTCCTATTTTTTATCCCGATAGAGCGATTCTTTTTGAGAATGAACAAGCCATTTCTCTAAATGGAACCAAAGTTAAGCTCGGTGAGGAGGTTGTCACTAGCGGTATAATTAAAGAGCGTATAGGCAGTTACTATTTACGAAAAGGTGATATTGTCATCGAAGACCCAGAGAATACAGCTTGTTTGACGGAACCTTCAATATTTATGAGTGGTAGAGTGGTCAATCCTCTCGTACAAAAGTAACTCGCACAGCATTAGCTTACGATTGATAGGCTTAATAAAAAAACCTCTATTCACTACAATATTAGCGATGCAACTCAGGCTAATTCACTTAGTTTCGAATAAATACCAGAAAAAGGCGCAAATGACTTGCAAAATCTAAAAATTTACTTATAATAGGTCGCCACAATAGGGGTATAGCCAAGTTGGTAAGGCATCAGGTTTTGATCCTGACATCCGTTGGTTCGAGTCCAGCTACCCCTGCCATTTTTTAGTACGAAGCGTTAGACATACATTGAGTATAAGCGGTTTATAGACAACCTCTTATGCTATTGTCATTGACAACGTTATCCCAGTTTCGGTATAGTTCGCAATGAACACCGCTAGGGAAAGGTTATGTTTTAGGCGGCTCAATCGTTTATAACATAACTGACAGGTCATGACACCATTCTAAGAATGACAAATTAGTCGCTATTAGCTTTCGGTTGTTCGTAGCCTAGACATTACAGGGGTATAGCCAAGTTGGTAAGGCATCAGGTTTTGATCCTGACATCCGTTGGTTCGAGTCCAGCTACCCCTGCCATTTTTTACTGTAATAGTAGTCTTCAATCTTTTTCACCACTCTTTTCTTAAATTGAGCAGTTTGTCACTGCTTAGCGGTCGCTGCTTGAGTCAATCAATAGGACTTCTGTCATGCCTTATTTGGCGATTTTTACGGGTAATGCCCACCCAGAATTAGCAAAAACCGTAGCCGATCATCTTCACATACCTCTTGGTAAAGCTGACATCACGCGTTTTTCTGATGGCGAAATTGCCGTGGAAATCAAAGAACACGTACGCGGTAAAGATGTGTTTATCATGCAGCCGACTTGTGCACCGACCAACGACAACTTGATGGAAATCATGATGATGGCTGACGCTTTGCGTCGCTCTAGTGCTGGTCGTATCACAGCTGTCATGCCATATTTTGGTTATGCGCGTCAGGATCGTCGCCCGCGCTCAGCGCGTGTACCTATCTCAGCAAAAGTCGTCGCTGACATGCTGAACATCGTTAGTATCGATCGCGTGATGACAGTTGATTTGCACTCAGATCAGATTCAGGGTTTCTTTGACATTCCTGTAGACAATATCTATGGTACGCCAGTACTCCTAAACGACCTACAAAAACAAGATTATGACAACATCATGGTGGTTTCACCTGATGTTGGCGGTGTGGTTCGTGCCCGTGCAATGGCCAAGCAGTTAGGCGATACCGACATGGCGATTATCGACAAGCGCCGTGCTCGTGCCAATGAGTCACAAGTGATGCACATCATCGGTGATGTTCGTGACCGTGATTGCGTCATCGTTGATGATATGGTCGATACGGCTGGTACATTATGTAAAGCCGCTGAAGCACTAAAAGAGAATGGTGCACGCCGCGTCTTAGCTTATATCACTCACCCTGTCCTATCAGGTAATGCACTCAAAAACATCAGCGAATCTGCGCTAGACGAAGTCGTCGTGACTGATACGATTCCATTATCTGCCGAAGCAAAAGCCTGTAGCAAAATCCGTCAGGTCAGTATCGCGCCAATGCTTGCTGAGAGCTTACGCCGCATTAATAATGAAGAATCTATTAGTGCGATGTTTGATGCTTAATATGAGACAGTCATTGCTATAAATTTTAATAACATTGTAGTGACAATAAAAATTTAGTCATAAAAATAATAGCGTCAAGTATCAGTACTTGACGCTATTTTTATGTACGTACTTTGCGTAGGTCTTTATTATTACTACAAAATCCCGTATAATGCGCGCCTGTGCTGACCGTTTGTTTTATTCAATCAGGCCAGCATTATCAAAAGTGCTGATCATGCTGAATAATAATGGCTATTTTGGTAATTTTTACTATAAAAATCATTGTTATAAGCAAATGGCTAACATCGATAGTTGTGTCATTTATACGCAACGATAGATATTAGCTCTCATCACGTATTAGTGGATTGGTCGCAAATCCACTTTTTTATGACCAGACACTTCATCATTCTTTTTATAGGATTATATCCATGAGCAATAATCATTTTGAACTAAACGCTACTGATCGTTCTGCTGACCTACAAGGTAAAGGTGCGAGCCGCCGCCTACGTAAGCAGAACCTAGTTCCTGCTATCATCTATGGTGGTGGTGAGCAGCCAACAGCGATCTCTATCAAAATCAACGAGCTAGTAAAAGCACTTGAGTTTGAAGCATTCTTTTCACACATCTTGACCATCAATGTTGACGGTACCGAGCATCAAGCTGTTATCAAAGACTTGCAGCGTCATCCTGCTAAAGGCTTCCCAATGCATGCTGACTTCCAGCGCGTTGTAAAAGGTCAAAAAATCCACATGAACGTTCCTGTGCATTTTGTTGGTCGTGAAGAAGCGCCAGGTACTGCTGCTGGTGGCGTATTGTCTACTTTAGTATCTGATATCGAAGTGATCTGCCTACCATCACAACTTCCTGAATATCTAGAAGTAGATGTATCTGGTATGGAAATCGGTGATTTGTTCCGTCTATCAGACATCAAACTTCCTGAAGGCGTTGTGATTCATGAGCTTGAGCTAGAAGACGGCCATGACCGTACTATCGTTAACATGCAGCCACCAACGGTTGAAGAAGTTGACGAAGATGCTGACGACGTTGATGCTGATGAAGTACCAGCAACTGAGCAAAACGACGGCGCTGATGCTGAAGAAAGCAACGACGACGAGTAATATACTATGTCTAGGTAGCATTTTATTTTGTGCTACTTAGTAACAGATTCGTTTAGTTAAGAAGACAGCAGGCGATTTGAAATCTCCTGCTGTTTTTGTAAGTAGGGCGTGTTGAACATTCGACCATGGCACTGACAGCGACTATTTTTTAGGCGATTCGATGTTAAAAATAATAAGCTTAGTCACTCTAAGCGCTTATTT